>NZ_JAZDQV010000003.1:17500-262443 GCF_036324225.1 Altererythrobacter litoralis | reverse complement strand
CGCCCACACGTTCATGTCCGCCATCTGCATCGCCGCAACCGTCATCTTCTGGCTGCCGCAATGAGTCCTGAGCCTAGACAAAAATGGAGCATAAGTCGAGAGCATTAATCTAGAAAACGAATCTAGAGTGACATGAGCAAACAAATCCTCCACATGCGGCCCATGGTGCAGAAGCGTAGCCAGAAGACCCGCGACCTCGTGCTCGACACGGCGACCCAGCTCGTGATCGAGCACGGGCACCAGAACATGGCGATGAAGGATTTGGTCGAACGCTCGGGCGTCTCCAACGGGTCGATCTTCCACCACTTCGGCTCGAAGGATGGCGTGCTCGAAGCGATCTTCGTGAGCGAACGCCGCGCCTATCTGGGTTATGTCGCCGAATGCATCCTTGGATTTGATGGGAACCCCTGTGACGCGTTGGGGGAGGGCGCGCGCGCCGCGATCCTGTTCCAGGCGCGCGACCCGCAGCGGCATTTCCGGCTGATAACGCAATTCTCGCATTCGGAATGGCTGGCGCAGAACACGCAATTATGGGCCGACCTGGCGGTCGAGATCGAGCGACCAGTGATGGAATGGGCCATTCCGCATCTTGCGGCAGGGCGCTTGCCCATGCTGCCTCCGGCCACGATCCAGTCGCTGATGCTCGGCCCCGCCGAACTGGTGTGCAACCAGTGGCGTAACGGCCGCATCGGCGGCGCGCTGGAAGACCAAGCCCCGGCAGTGGCGCGCTTCGTCGCCGAAGGACTCAAGGCCTTGCGCCCGCCTCCGGCGAGCGAGGCCTAATCTTTGCTGAGCAAAGCGCTCCAGCGGCTACCGATCATGCCCTTCGCGCGCTCCCGGTCGCTTTCGCCCAGTGCAGCAAAGCGCGCGTGCAGATCGGCGAGGCATTTGACCTGGTATTTGAAGGTGGCCTGAGAATAGCCGTGCCCCATCGCCTCGAAGCCGAACTCTTTGGCACCTGACTCAAAGGCGGCGGCATTGGCGGCAAGGAATGGGGCATAGACCTCTCCAGCAATCCGCGCGAGTTCAAGCGCGCAATCGTTCGGCTCACTCGACCATTCGCCCTCGTGCCCGGACAAATCGTCGATATGCGCTAGCCAGCGATAGGCATAGGGATAGTCGGCGCGCATCATCGCTTGCGGCGTGGGATCGGTTCCAAGCTGCGACAGCTGCCCAAAGATGCCGAACTCGGCCAGGCTGGGGCGGGATCCGAACAGAAAGAAGCTGTCGGGCACATGCCGCTCGAGCGCATCGAGCACAGCGCGCGCCGAAGCCTCGATCAGCGGAAAGTTCTCGCGCGTGCAGCCGACCATGGCCATGCGGCCGACCTGCCTGGCGCGGAAAGCCTCGGCTTCGGCCTGGCTGTGCGCCAGCCCGCCGCCATGCAACCAGTCGAACACGAGCCAGCGGCTCATCTGAACCTGGTCGACTTCCTCCAGCCAGCGATATCCGAACATCGGCTTGGTCAGCCATTCGTCGGCAAAATCCTCGAGCAGACAGGCGAGGAAGGCGATCGCCGGATCGGGTGGGACGATGCTGCGATCGCCATGTCGCGCCTCTAGCTCATGGATCAGCGGGGTCGAATCATTGGCAAGGCTCCCGTCGGGGAACTCGAGAACCGGGATCACCGGTGCGCGCACCTGCTTCAGCGCTTCCGCCACTGCGGCCCCGTCCTTCCACACGAACGGAATCCGGCGGTAGCGCAGCACCGCGCGCACCTTCATCGAATAGGGTGAGGCGAGTGCGCCGTAGAGCGTGTACATCCCCGCCTCAGCTCCGCGTTTCGATGCGGACCGGCATTGCGGTGAAGCCGTGCAGGAACGGGCTCGCCAGCCGGGTCGGCTCGGCCTGCGGCACGATGCGCCAGTTGCGGGCGACGATTTCCTCGATCACCGTGGCGATCTGGATTTCGGCCAGTCGCGCGCCCACGCAGCGGTGGATGCCGTGGCCGAAGGCGAGGTGCCGCCGCGCATTCTCGCGAGTCACGTCGAAACGGTCGGCATCGGGGAACACGCTCTCGTCGCGATTGGCGGAGATGTACCACAGGATGATCTTCTCGCCTTCGCGGATCTGCTGGCCCGCCAGCTCGGTGTCGCGCGTGGCGGTGCGCCGCATGTGGGTGACCGGCGATTGCCAGCGGATGATTTCCTGCGCGGCATTGGGGATCAGATCGGCATTGGCATGCAGCAGGTCGAGTTGGCCGGGATAGAGATGCAGCGCCTCGACCAGCCCGCTCATCGAATTGCGCGTCGTGTCGTTCCCGCCCACGATCAGGAGAGCGATATTGGCGATCCGCTCCATCGGCTCCATATGGCCCATCGCTTCGGAATGGACCATGCGGCTGAGCAGATCGTCGGTGGGTGGCTGGGCGCGGCGCGCCTCGAGCTCGCGGTCGAAGCGTTCGAGCATCTGGCCCATCTGGACGAGGAATTCGGCGAAATATTCCTCATTGAGATTGTCCGCCGAAACCCCGCTCGCCCAGTCGGACCAGCGCTTGATGTCGCGCCATTCGTCATAGGGCATGTCGAACAGGATGCAGAGCATGCCGATCGTCATCGGGATCGACACGCGCTCGACCCAGTCGAACGTCTCGCCTTGCGGCAGACCGTCGAGCAGTTCGGCGCAGCGCGTGCGCACCTGCACTTCGCGGGTGGCCATCTGGCTGGGCGAGAAGGCCGGCGAAATCACCCTGCGCTGCGCGGTATGGATCGGCGGGTCCTGCGCGATGAAATTGGGGAATGCGTGGTCGTTCACATCGTCGGCGATGGTGATGTTGCCGCGCTCCCACGAGGACGACCAGGTCTCCCAGTCGAGCTCGACCTGCTGGATCAGCTCGTGCGTCACGGCGGACCAATAGGCGCCGAACGGGCTGTCCGGCAGATAGCTCAGCGGCATGGTTTTGCGCAGCTGGGCGAATGGCGCGTGCCAGCGGTTATCCGTATAGAGCGCGTTCGCGCTGAGATCGATCGGAGTAATCGGCCGTTCCCTGGCCTCTGCAATGCTTGCCATGACGTGTACTCTCCCGCTTCGTCTTTACTGGATGCTTGCACAGGTCTAGGGCCTTGTCATCCCCGGGGAGCCAGCTTGCGGCTGAGAGGGGCGGGGTAAGCGCCGCCCGACCCGTTGAACCTGAACCGATTAGCATCGGCGGAGGGAGCGGACGGCTAGCTGCCCGGAAACCGCTCTCCCGCCAGTAGGAGAGACTTCGCATGGCCGATATCAACAGCCCGATCGAGATTGGCGTCACCACCGGGCCGATCCGCGGCAGCCGCAAGATCCATGTCGGCGCGCGCACCGGAAGCGGCATCCGCGTCGCCATGCGCGAGATCGATCTCGAAGGCGGCGAGCCTTCGGTCCGCGTCTATGACACTTCGGGTCCCTACACCGACCCCGCGGTCACGATCGACATTTCCAAGGGCCTTGCCCCGCTGCGCCGCGACTGGATCCTCGCGCGCGGCGACGTCAAGGATTATGACGCGCGCGAAGTGAAGCCGGAAGACAATGGCCAGCTGGGGCCGGACCGTTCGGGCGGCGTGCCCGCTTTCCCCAACGTTGCCAGGCGCGTGCTTCGCGCGAAGCCCGGCATGAACGTCAGCCAGATGCACTATGCCCGCCGCGGCATCATCACGCCCGAGATGGAGTACGTGGCTGAGCGCGAGAACCTCGGCCGCGAAATGGCGAAGGAACTGATCGCCGCCAACCGCGAAGGCGCGCAAAGCTGGGGCGCGGCGATCCCCGACGTCATCACGCCTGAGTTCGTGCGCGACGAAGTGGCGCGCGGCCGCGCGATCATCCCCAGCAATATCAACCACCCCGAATCCGAGCCGATGGCGATCGGCCGCAACTTCCTGGTCAAGATCAACGCCAATATCGGCAATTCGGCGGTCGCCTCTGACGTCGCCTCCGAAGTCGACAAGATGGTCTGGTCGATCCGCTGGGGCGCGGACACGGTGATGGACCTTTCCACGGGCCGCAACATCCACGACACGCGCGAATGGATCATCCGCAACTCGCCCGTCCCCATCGGCACCGTGCCGATCTACCAGGCGCTGGAAAAGGTCGGCGGCATTGCCGAGGAACTGACCTGGGAGATCTTCCGCGACACGCTGATCGAACAGGCCGAGCAGGGCGTCGACTATTTCACCATCCATGCCGGGGTGCGGCTGCCCTATGTCCCGCTCACCGCGAAGCGCGTGACGGGCATCGTTTCGCGCGGCGGCTCGATCATGGCGAAATGGTGCCTCGCGCATCACAAGGAGAGCTTCCTCTACGAGCATTTCGACGAGATCACCGAGATCATGAAGGCCTATGACATCGCCTATTCGCTTGGCGACGGCCTGCGCCCCGGCTCCATCGCCGACGCCAATGACGAAGCGCAATTCGCTGAGCTCTACACTTTGGGCGAACTGACCAAGCGCGCCTGGGAGCAAGACGTGCAGGTGATGATCGAAGGCCCTGGCCACGTGCCGATGCACAAGATCAAGGAGAACATGGACAAGCAGCTCGAGTCCTGCGGCGAAGCGCCCTTCTACACGCTCGGGCCGCTCGTGACCGACATCGCGCCGGGATACGACCACATCACCAGCGGCATCGGCGCGGCGATGATCGGCTGGTTCGGCACGGCGATGCTCTGCTACGTCACGCCCAAGGAACACCTCGGCCTGCCCGACCGTGACGATGTGAAGGTGGGCGTCGTCACCTACAAGCTCGCCGCCCATGCGGCCGACCTTGCCAAGGGGCACCCGGCGGCCAAGGTGCGCGACGATGCGCTGAGCAAGGCGCGCTTCGAATTCCGCTGGCGCGACCAGTTCAACCTGTCGCTCGATCCCGATACGGCCGAGCAATATCACGACCAGACCCTGCCCGCCGAAGGCGCCAAGACTGCCCATTTCTGCAGTATGTGCGGCCCCAAGTTCTGCAGTATGAAGATCACGCAGGAAGTGCGCGACTTCGCCGCCAAGCAGAACCAGGAAAGCACTGGCTTCATCGCGGCGTCGGCGGACGAAGCGGAAAAGGGGATGGAGCAGATGGCCGAGAAATATCGCGAGGGCGGGGACCTTTACGTCCCGGCATCGGAATAGCCGCCATGGGCGCAGCCGAAGCGGAAAAGCCGGTCTACCGCGTCGAATTCGTCGAGCGCACCGGCATGCGCCGGCTTGAGGAAGGGCGCGGGCATTCCAAACTGCTGATGCCGCTCGCGCCCAATGCCAACCATGTCGACGTGATGTATCTCGGCGCCTTTTGCGTGCTGGCCGAAGCGGTGGCGGCGGGGCCGGGCATTTCGGTGCTCGACACGGCGAAATACTTCCCGATCATCAAGGATATCGCGGTCGATTTCCATCGCATGGCGGCGAGCGACGTCACCGCCGAATACACTTTGTCGGAAGAGCAGATCGCGGGCCTGCTGGCCGATCTCGAACGCAAGGGCAGCGCCACTTATGTCGCCGAAGTGCCGATGCACGATGCCGATGGCGCGCTGGTCGCCACCGGCAAGGTCACCGTGAAGCTGCTCAGCCACGGATGGAGCAAGCCCGCCTGAAGGAGATGCGCAGATGATCAAGCTCACCTATTGCCTGCACCGCCTGCCTTCGCTCACCCGTGCCGAGTTCCAGCGATACTGGCGCGAAACGCATGCCCCGCTGGTGGCGGCGGCGCGCGATGCGCTGGGCATCCGCCGCTATATCCAGCAGCACACGGTCGACAGCGCGATCGGCGCGGCCAATAATGAAGGGCGCGGCATCCCCTATGGCGATGGCGAGGATTTCGACGGCGTGGCCGAATTGTGGTTCGACAGCGAGGAAGCGGTCGCCGCCGCGGTCGCCACCGAAGCGGGGCAGAAGCACGCGCGGATCCTGTTCGAGGACGAAGCGAACTTCATCGACTTCGGTCGCTCGCGCTGTTTCATCACGCAAGCGAATGAGGTGATTGCGGGCAAGGCTCTAGCCAGCAGGAACCAGCTTCTCCAATAGCGCCCGAAGCTCGCTCGGAGTGGTGTGCCCCGCCACGGCTCCATGCCAGCCAATCCTGTCGTTCGCCGCTCCGCATTGGGCAGCACCAAGACTTTCCTACTTCGCCGAAATCTGCCTTACCCTTGCCGATGAGCACGCATCGCGCAAACGCCCTCGCCACTCGCGCTTCCGCCCCGCCCAAGCCCGGCAAAACCAAGGGGCCGGTTTTCTTTACCAAGACTGTGTCGCATGTGTCGCATCGGCTTGCGCCGGGCGGCCAGCCTGCCTGTCGATTCCGCTCGCAATCCGCGCGCGGCTCCCCACATTGAATAAAGATAGAAACCGAACGAGAGGAGACCGGCGCCATGCAGATCCAGTTCAATTCCGACAGCAGCGTGATGGGTACGGAAAACGTTGCGGAGCGCATCGAAGCGCAATTGCGGCACCAGCTCGCCCGGTTCGAGGATCGCCTGACCCGGCTCGAAGTCCATGTGTCCGACGCGAACGCGCGCAAGGGCGGTGACGACGACAAGGCCTGCATGATCGAAGCGCGGCCGCGCAGCGGAGAGCCGGTGGCGGTGACCGCGCATGCGGGCGACGTCGACATCGCTGCTCGCGAAGCCGGAGTGAAGCTGGCCGCACGGCTCGACCACCTGTTCGGCAAGGCTGAACGGCACAAGCACGACACGCCGCCCAGCAAGGTCATGTAGGCGGGTCGCTGGCCAGGCCAACGTGATGGACTCGCATACTTGCATCGATTAGCAAGCGCGCAGGGGGTCGCTCTTTCTTCGGGAGAGGGGATGACCCATGTTTGGCATGATCCATCACAGCCTGTTCTGCGGCCGCAAAGCCTTGGCGCTTGGCCTTGCAGCCCTGCTTGCTTCGCCTGTTGCCGCGCATGACAAGGGTCCGGCATTCACCCCGTCCCCGCTTCCATACCCATTCTCCGACGCGGTGCAGGTGGGCGATATCCTGTTCCTGTCAGGCGACGTCGGCATGGCCGAGGATGGCGTGACGATTGCGCAAGGCGGGATCGAAGTGGAGACGCGCCGCGTCATGATCAGGCTCGGCGAGCGGCTGGCCAGCCACGGCCTGACCTATCGCGACGTCGTCAAGTGCACGGTAATGCTGGCGGACATTGGCGAGTGGCCGAAATTCAACGCGATCTATGCGGAGTATTTCAGCCCTCCCTATCCGGCGCGTTCGGCACTGGGGGCGAGCGGCCTTGCGCTGGGTGCCAGGGTCGAACTTGAATGCTGGGCCTACAAGCCCGCCGGTGGATGATCCGCCGGATCGTGCACTTGTCCTCGTCCGGGTGCCTAGCGTGGCATATGGGGGCGGGTCGCAAATTTTGGGGGGAGTGACAGCTTATGACTCACATAATTCATCGCATTTCGCGCCGCGCCTTCACTGCGGGTGCGCTCGCCAGCGCCGCCGGGGCCAGCCATGCCCTGGCGCAGACCATCACTTCACCTTCGGCCATCGGGCCGTTCTTCCCGGCCGGCTATCGCGGCGAGACCGACGCCGACCTCACCCGCGTCGGCGCGCACGGTGAACGGGCGCTAGGCCAGGTGATCGAAGTGATGGGGCGGGTGCTCGATCGCCATGGCAACCCGATCAGCGGGGCGAAACTCGATATCTGGCAGGCTAATACGCATGGCCGTTACGCCCATCCGCAGGATACGTCCGACCGCCCGCTCGATCCCAATTTCCAGGGCTTCGCCATGATCCATACCGGCAGCGACGGCAGCTGGAAGCTGACGACGATCAAGCCCGGCTCCTATGGCGAGGGCCGCGGGCAGCGCACGCCGCACATCCATATGGATGTGAGCGGGAGCGACTCGCGCAATATCTACCAGATGTATTTCCCCGAAGAGGCCGAATCCAACCAGCGCGACGGGCTCTACCGCTCGCTGCGCAACGGTGCGCCGACAGCAGTGGCGAGCGCGCTGGGCGACCATCGCTACAGCTGGGACATCGTGATGATCGAAGGGTAGGGCCGGGGGATGCGGATCGGCCGGTCGCGATCGGCCCCCGTCCCGGCGTTTACCCCATTGAAACCAAATGCGGCGCTTGTTTGCTGCCGGGCAAACATTCGGAGGGTCGCAAATGGATCGGGAACATCGCAGCATGCGGGGGGCGGCGCTGGCCGTGCTCGCGGGAGCAAGCCTGGCGCTGGGTGCCTGCGCGGGAGATAAGGCGGTCCAGGGCGGTAAGGTGGCTTCGAGCCCGCGTCCTGCGCCTGTGCACGTGGCGGGCCCGCTCCGTGGAGAACCCGCAGTGTGGCATTTGCGCGCGGGGCTCAATGTTGCGGCGCTTTCGTGCCGCAAGACGCGAGGGCTGGAGAGCGACTACAAGAAGGTGCTGGCGCGCCACCGCGAATTGCTCAAGGCGAGCTATGCCGAGGAGCAGCGCCGCAGCGGCCGCAGGTTCGATGCCGAGCAGACCCGGCTCTATAGCCGCTTTTCGAACTAGCGGTCGCGCGAGAAATTCTGCTCGACCGCCGCAGGGGTAGCGCAGGAAGCGAGCGGGATGGAATCGGCGCGGCTGGCCCCGCAAGCGCGGACCTTGCTGGCCCGTCTCGAACGGGGTCTGCTTTAGTCGCTTCTTGCAAGGCTGTCGGCCTGCGCGAAAAGGGGTGACGGGCGCCGCCTGATCGCCTAGCTTCCCGGGAAAAGGGAGGGAGCGTTTCGGCATGAAAACAGGGCGATGCCTTGCGGGATTGGCACTGGCGGCCCTGCTTGCGTCCTGCTCCGGCGAGACTCAGCCCGCCCCGGGCGACGTGCCCGCCTTCGACGGCATCGCCGAGGGTGAGACGATCACCGCGCTGGGCACCGAACCCTTCTGGAGCGCGAAGATCGCAGGTACGGCGATGACCTATTCGACGCCGGACAATATCGACGGCACCGAGATCGAAGTGTCGCGCTTTGCCGGGAACGGCGGGCTGGGCTTCAGCGGCATGTTGAATGGCGAGCCGCTACTGATGGCCGTGACACCGGGCGAATGTTCCGACCAGATGAGCGACCGGACTTATCCGTTCACTGTGACCTTCAATATCGGAGAAGCGCAGCTTGTGGGCTGCGCCTATACCGACCAGCAAAATTTCATTGGTGAGGAGAACCCCTGAACATGAGTTCCTATGGCGACGCCGGACGCGGCTGGCGAATCTTCTTTTGGGTGGCAGCTGCCTTCAATTTCCTGATCGGGCTGGCAGGCATGCTGATGCCCGAATCCCCGCTTGACGGCCGCATCATCGGGCTGCTCGTCTTCGCCTTCGGGCTGGTCTACTTTATCGTGGCGAGCGACCCCATGCGTTATGGCCGGGTGATCTGGGCCGGGGTGCTTGGCAAGGTTGGCGTGGTGGCGCTGCTCGGGCCGACCGAGTTCGGCGGCGACGGCAGCGGGCTGGTCGGCGCGGTGCTTGCGGGCGATGCGCTGTTCGCTTTCGGCTTCCTGGTGTTCCTGTTCACCCGGGCCGACGCGGCGGATTAGCAGTAAGGAGCCCACGACCGGAAGGAGGAAGATATGGGACTGACCGGAGGATGCCTGTGCGGCCAAGTGCGTTACGAGCTAACCGCCGATCCGCTGATGTGCCTGACCTGCCATTGCAAGAACTGCCAGCGCCAGGCCGGAAGCGCCTATTCGATCATCGTCGGCGTGCCCGAAGGTGCGCTGAAGGTGGAAGGCGAGGTCAAGACCTTTAACGACAAGGGGGACAGCGGCGGGACGGTGCAGCGGCAGTTCTGCCCCGACTGCGGTTCGCCGCTGTTTTCGCTGGTGGAGGCGTCGCCGGGCCTGGTCTGGGTCAAGGCGGGCACGCTCGACGACACCTCGGCCATCAAGCCCAGCCTGCATGTCTATACCAAGAGCAAGCAGGACTGGGTCGAGCTCGGCGACATCCCTGGCGTCGAGACCGTGCCTTCCAATCTGTGAAGGCTCAGCGCGGCACGCCCGCGCGATCGAGTTCGGGGCCGAGCCTGCCGGTTAGCCACAGGCCCGACATGCGGAAGTCGGCGATCAGCGACCAGAGCGGATAGGTGAAGGTCGCTGGCCGGTTCTTCTCGATCCCAAAATGCCCAAGCCAGGCGAAGAAATATCCTGCGACAGGGAGCGCGGCGAGCCAGGGCCAGCTCGCGCTCAGCACTGCCCATAGCGCGATGGCCACCACCAGCGTCGTGCCGATATAGTGCAGCGCGCGGGTCTGCCGCTTGCTGTGCTCGCGCAGGTAGAACGACCAGAATTCGGCGAAACTCGCGTACTCGCGCGCCATCGCTGGTCAGAAAAGCCCGGGGATCTGGTGCTGAGCGGCGGTCGGCCGTTCGGGCTGCATCAGCTGGCGCTCGCCACTCACCGCCTGCGTGGTCCGCAGCCCGGCTTCCGAAATGGAGGTGCAGCTGCGCCCCGCGAGGAAGTCGAGCGCGGTTGCGATCGACGCTTCGCGCGGGTCGCCCAGCGGGACGAAGATGTCGTCATTCGCGCGGCAGGTGTTGGGCATGACGCTGGCGAGGCCTGTGAAGTACTCGCCCTGGTCGTTCGCGTTGACTGTCTTGAAGGTCACGGCCCGCAAGCGATCGTCGCATTCGTCGCGGTCGAAGCCAAACTGACCCACCGGTTTGCCATAGGTGTTGGTGCCGATCAGCGCGACATTGTTGCCGAGATAAGGCAACATCGAATTGATCACCAGTTCGCTCGCTGAAGCGGTGCCGCCGCGACCGATAAAGGCCACCTTGGTGGGGGCAATTGCTTGCGATTGCGAAGCGAAAAGCTTGGTCTCGTTCTCTGACGACTTGGAGCTGCGCAGTATCGTCTTCGACCAGACCTGTCCCGCCCTGCCCGCGCCCATCAAGTCGCCCATCAAGTTGCCGATCGACACCAGCCCGCCGCTATTGTAGCGGAAATCGATGATCAGTTCGGTAACGCCCTGATCCTTGAACTGCTGGAATGCAGCTCTCAGGTCCGGGTCCGCACTGCTTACGATGAATGTTCGCAGGTTGAGGTAACCGACCTTCTTCCCGCCATCGTCGATGATCCGCACGCCATAGCGGTCGGATACCGGATCGAGCGAGTAATCGGCCTTGGCGATGCTGGCTTCGATCGTGACGCCTGACGCCGTGCGGAAACGGATCACGCGCGTGACACCGGGATCCGAAGGGCCGAGCGCATCGATCACCGCTTGCGGTCCACCCGTCGCCATAAGTGTGCTGACCGATTGCAGGTTGCTGCTGTTTGTCCCGATTGCCAGCAGCTCGGTGCCACGATCGATCCCGGCGCCCAGGCCTGGCGCATTCTCATATGCTTCCAATACGAAGACGCGATTGGCGGACGTGTCGTAGCCCAGGCGGATACCGAAGCCTGCGCTCGAGCCCGAATTTATCAGGGCATTCTCTTCTGCGATCGATGTAATGTAGGTGAAATAGCGATCCTTGGACTGAGCCCGCGCGGGCGCAACCAGCGCATCGATATAGGACTGGAGATCGGAGTATGCCGCTCCGTTCACATTCGCGCTCAGCAGCTCGGGGAATAGGTACCATTCGTCGAGGACACTCTTCACCCATTGCTGGCGACTAGTGAGCGAGCAGGCTGTGGGCGTTGGCGTAGCACCCCCGCCGGTCGGAGGGGGCGACGAGGAGCCGCCACCGCCGCAAGCGGCAAGCGAGAAAGCCAGCGTGGCGCTGAGCGCTGAGCGAACGATACCCATTGTCATCCTCATGATCTGCCCGGGACAAACCCCCCGATCCGGGGGAAACAAGGCAAACATGACGCCATGCGCGCATGCGGGCAATCCCCGCCAGGGCAGTTTTGCGAGGGTAAAAACCCGTCATCAGGGGGAATTACCCACAGTTTAGCGGCCAAAAGCGGTGCAAATTCGTGGTCGCCGCCTCGTCACGCCCCGTCGAAGAGCCTAGTTTCGCTCACCAATATTGAGAGAGAGGAATCCCGTTACTGTGTCCGGCTTGCCTGATTGGCTCAATGCGTCCTTGCCGCCCGCAGCCCGCCATCCGGGACTGGCGATTGCGCGGCTTGGCAGCGAGCGCAACTTTGGACGCGGCGGATTTCAGCTGACCAGCCCGGCCTTTTCCGGTGGCGGCGAACTGGACCCTTGTTTTACAGCCGATGAGGAAGATGCGGTCGCTCCGCCGCTCGAATGGACCGCGCCGCCTCCGGGGGCGCTGGAACTTGCACTCGTGGTAGAGGATGCCACCGGCAATTCTTCCGAGCCGCGTTGCCACTGGCTGGTCTGGGGGCTCCCGGGCCAGCGCGGCAAGCTGCTTGAAGGTGAGGTGCCGCCGCGCACCGGAAAGAATGCACTAGGAAATTCGGAGTGGTTGCTGCCCGACCTGCCGGAGGGCGAACCGCACCAATACGTATTCCAGTTGTTTGCGCTCGAACTGCCTTTGACCCTTATGCCAGGGGCAAAGCGGGAGGACCTGCTCGCAGCAATGGAAGGGCATGTCGTCGCCAGCACTGCGCTGGTTGCCCAATATACCCGGTCGCAGGAGGACGAGGAAGACTGGGCTGATGACGATTTCGAGTTGTAACGGCCAAAAACGAAAGGAACTGAACATGGCTGGAAACGCGCTGCAAAAGCCCGTCAATGTGTCGCCCGCGCTTGAAGCGGTGATTGGCAAGGGTCCGATGACCCGCGCTCAGGTCACCTCCAAGGTGTGGGACTACATCAAGGCTAACGGCCTGCAGGACAAGACCGACAAGCGTCAGATCAATCCCGATGCCAAGCTTGGCGCGGTGATCGGCAATGCCCAGATCTCGATGTTCAAGATGACTGCTGCGGTGTCGAAGCACCTCAGCTGATCTCTGCGATCGGGCGGCGCTTTCCATGAGGGAGGCGTCGCCCTTTCGGCTCTTGCGGTCCGGCTGCTGCTAGCCGCGCGACCGCCAATAAATGCCGACGCAGAGTCGGCCCGGTTGGCGTTGCGCCAACTTGCTCTCCGCCCGATCGATCCTGGCCATCCGGGGCGCTTCCCATTGCGAGGCGTTGCGCTATGACAGTCGCTTCGAAGCTGCTCGAAAAGAGCCCCGCCGGAGGATCGCATGAAATTGTCCCGCTCGCTTGCCGCTATTGCGCTGCTTGGCCTTCCCGCAATCGCGGCTGCTCAGTCGCCGGAAGATACTGCCGCGGCAGCTCTCAAGGCCGCGCCGGTCTTTGACGGGCACAATGATGCCCCGATGCAACTGCGCGACCGTTTCGGCAACGTCATCAGCGGGTTCGATTTCGAGGATACCACCCACACCGGGGAAGGCCATCCGCAGGGAGCCGTGATGCACACGGACCTTGTCCGGCTGCGCAAGGGCAAGGTGGGTGCGCAATATTGGTCGGTCTATGTCCCGGCATCGCTCAAGGAACCTGAAGCGGTGCAGGCGACGATCGAACAGATCGACGTGACCAAGCGGCTGGTCGCACGCTATCCCGATGAATTGCAGCTCGCGCTCACTGCCGATGATGTCGAGGCGGCGATTGCCAGGGGCAAGATCGCTTCCCTGATCGGCATGGAGGGCGGGCATTCGATCGGGTCCAGCCTGGCGGTATTGCGCCAGATGTACGCGCTCGGCGCGCGCTACATGACGCTGACGCACTCGAAGAACACCCCCTGGGCCGACAGCGCCACCGATGCTCCCGCGCATGACGGGCTGACCGACTTCGGGCGCGACCTGGTCCGCGAAATGAACCGCATGGGAATGCAGGTCGATCTCAGCCATGTCAGCGAGAAGACCATGCATGACGTCCTTGACGTGGCGAAAGCGCCGGTGATCTTCAGCCATTCGGGCGCGCGCGCGATCAATGGCCATGCGCGCAACGTGCCTGACAGCGTGCTCAAGCGGCTGCCAGCCAATGGCGGTGTGGTGATGGTGGTTGGCCTGCCCGCTTTCCTCAGCGAGGCCGCACGCCAATGGAACAGCCAGCGCGAAGCAGAGCGCGCGCGGCTTTCAGCGCTTTGGCTGGGCCAGCCTGAGGCAGTCGCCGCCGGGTTGAAGCAATGGGGTGAGGCCAACCCGGTTCCGCTGGCCACCATTTCGGACATGGCTGACCATATCGAACATATCCGCGATGTCGCGGGGATCGACTATATCGGCATCGGTGGCGACTATGACGGCATGCCGAGCGGCCCGGTGGGGATGGAAGACGTCGCCGGTTATCCTGCGCTGTTCGTGGAACTGGCGCGGCGCGGATACAGCCGGCAGGACCTAGAGAAAATCTCGCTGCGCAATGCCTTGCGCGCGCTGCGCGGAGCGGAAGCCTATGCCGCCAGCCAGCGCGGGCAGCCCGAAGTCGAGAATTCCGTCAAGGGCGAGTGAGCCCTAGGCGGCAGTCAGGGCCGGGACGATCCACACCAGGGTCATGGCTATGATCGCCAGCAGCAGGCCGACTGCCAGCACCCAGCGCAGGCCCGTGTTGGTCACACCGGCTCGCGCCTCGTCATCCTCGATATGGATTTCGCCGTTTCTGTTTTCCATGGGCATTCCTTCCCGCGAACAAGGCCCTGCGGGCAATCAACGGCTCGCATGGTGCCTTGTTCCGAATGTGCGCCCATGGCGGCGCAAGGTCAATCGCGCAGAAGTTCGTTGATTCCGGTCTTGGCGCGGGTCTGCGCGTCGACCGTCTTGACGATCACCGCGCAATAGAGCGAGGGGCCGGGGCTTCCGTCGGCCAGCGGCTTGCCCGGCAGCGATCCCGGAACGACGACCGCATAGGGCGGCACTTCGCCGCGATAGATTGTGCCGGTCTCGCGATCGACGATCTTGGTCGACGCGCCGAGGTAGACGCCCATGGAGAGCACCGCACCTTCGCCCACGCGCACGCCTTCGGCCACTTCGGCGCGGGCGCCGATGAAGGCGCCGTCGCCGATGATCACCGGTTCGGCCTGTAGCGGCTCAAGTACGCCGCCGATCCCCGCTCCGCCCGAAATGTGCACGTTCTTGCCGATCTGGGCGCAAGAGCCGACTGTGGCCCAGGTGTCGATCATCGTGCCTTCATCGACATAGGCGCCGATGTTCACGAAGCTCGGCATCAGCACCACGCCCTTGCCGATAAAGCTGCCGCGACGCGCCACTGCGCCGGGCACGACCCGGAAGCCGGCATCGCTGAAGCGGTTGTCGCCCCACCCGGCAAACTTGCTCGGCACCTTGTCATAGGCGGCCTCGCCAGCGGAGCCGCCTTCCATCACGCGGTTGTTGGTGAGCCGGAACGAAAGCAGCACCGCCTGCTTGAGCCATTGGTTGACCTTCCAGCCGCCATTGCCATCCGGCTCGGCAACGCGCGCCGCGCCGCTGTCAAGCAGGCCGATCGCTTCTTCGACCATCGTGCGCACGTCCTGGTCGGCAGGTGTCAGTTCGGTGCGACGTTCCCACGCCGCTTCGATCGCTTGGACGAGTTCGCTGGACATTCCTGTATCTCCGCAGGCCCGTATCTCCGCAGGTGGCAATTGGCCCTTGCCGCGCTGCTAGCGGCGGTGCGCGGGTGCGGCAAGAGCGCAGCTGCGCAGATTTTCTTGCTATCGCGATAACCTTGCACTTATGCCTATGGCTTAACGGGGGATGGCAGAGGAAGGTCGCACCATGCCCACGATCCTCAATTCGCATATCAATCGCTGGCGTTCTTCGGCCGCGCTTGGCGCGATTGCGCTGCTGGCGGGATGCGGCGGCGGCGGGGCGCCGCCGGTCAGCACACCTCCCCCCTTGCCGACACCCACGCCTTCACCGACTCCTACGCCCACTCCCACTCCCACTCCCACTCCCACTCCAACACCGACTCCAACGAGCTTCAACACGCAGGAATTCTACGATTCCGACGGGCCCCAATTCCACAAAGCAGTCACGGCCTGGCAGGCGGGTTTCACCGGGCAAGGATCGATCATCGCCATCGTCGATAGCGGGATCGACAGCGACAGCCCCGAATTCGCAGGGCGGATTCATCCCGATTCGACCGATGTCGCGGGTAACCGTGTTCTTGACGGGCCCGACGACCACGGCACGCATGTCGCTCTGGTAGCCGCCGCTGCGCGCGACAATCGCGGCATAATGGGCATCGCCTTTGACGCGCAGGTGCTGGCTATTCGGGCCGATCAGCCCGGAACCTGTTCCACCGGCTCGTCGCAGGATCCTTCGCTGACTTGCCTGTTTGACGATCGCGCAATCGCAGCGGGCGTGGACCTGGCGGTGAGTTCGGGCGCGAAGGTGGTCAACCTCAGCCTTGGCGGCGGGGCTGCCTCGCAAGTGCTGCTAGACGCCATCGCACGCGCCAGCAGCGCCGGTCTCGTGATCGTGGTTTCGGCCGGCAATGGGGGTGACGGAAGCGAACCGGGGATCGATCCCGATCAGCCCGACCCCTTTGCCTCCAGCCTTCTGCAGGTAGGCGGCGCCAATGTGATCATCGTCGGTTCGAACGATGCGAACGGCCAGTTCTCGAGTTTCAGCAACCGTGCGGGGAATTCGCGCGATTCCTTCCTCACTGCGCTCGGCGAGGGTATCTGCTGCCTCTATGACAACGGGCAATTGCTGGTCGAGAATATCAATGGCCAGCAATTCGTTACGGTGTTCTCGGGCACCAGCTTTTCTGCTCCGCAAGTGGCCGGTGCAGTGGCTTTGCTGGCGCAGGCCTTTCCCAATCTGACTGGCGCGGAAATGGTCGAGATATTGCTCGACAGCGCGCTTGACGCAGGGGCGAGCGGCATTGATGCCGTTTTCGGCCGCGGGATTCTCGACATAGCCCGCGCCTTCGCCCCTGCGGGTACGACGACGATCGCTGGCCAGACCTCGGCCTTTGCGCTGAATGAGAGGGTCGCGATCGGCTCGCCTGCAATGGGCGATGCGCTGGGCGGATTGTCGCTGCCGACGATCATCACCGACAAATATGACCGCGCCTATGGTTTCGACCTAGGAGGGGGGCTGGCGGGATCGAGCCTGGTTCCGCGATTGCGCGGGGCGGTCGAAACCCGGGGCCACGAATTCGCCGCGGCAAGCCGCGATGTAGCGCTTGCCTTCTACGTGGCGGGCGACCCGCGCGCCGGAGGGTTACAATGGGCAGCGCCTTTGCGGCTTAGTTCCGACGAAGCCGGATCGGCAAAGGTGCTGGCCGCGCGTATCGCCGCGCGCATCGCGCCGGGCACGCAACTTGGCATTGCCTATGCGCAAGGGGCAGGCGGGCTTGTCGCGCAATTGCAAGGCCATTC
Organism: Altererythrobacter litoralis; assembly: GCF_036324225.1. Taxonomy (NCBI): domain Bacteria; kingdom Pseudomonadati; phylum Pseudomonadota; class Alphaproteobacteria; order Sphingomonadales; family Erythrobacteraceae; genus Altererythrobacter; species Altererythrobacter litoralis. The sequence goes on along the minus strand of NZ_JAZDQV010000003.1, from coordinate 245,309 downwards.
CACGCCAGCCTTCCGTATCGCGCCGGGGCCACGCGGCGATGCCGGATTCTTCGAGGCGAACGACGCTTCCGCGGCAGTGCGGCATCAATTCGGGCCGTGGGGCATGACCTTTCACGCCGGAAGCGGCGACGCACGCCTTGCCTTTGCGCCCCGGTTGGAAGAGCTGCTGTCCGGGCCGGGCGAACGTTTCCCGACGCGCGGTTTGGGTATGGAGCTGGACCGGCGATTTGGCGCGCTGGCTGCGACGCTGGGGATAAGCTGGCTGCGCGAAGAGCGCAGCGTGCTGGGTGCACGCTTCCACCCGGCGATCGCGCAAGGCGGGGCGGATACCGGCTTCCTCGACTTCAGTGCGCGCTGGCAGCCGGGCGATGGTTGGTCTGCCGGGGGCGAATGGCGGCTTGGTGTGACCCGGCCCGATCAAGGGAGCGTGATAACAAGCGGCTCTCAACTTCTCAGCCAGGCCTGGGCATTCGACCTAACACGCGCTTCGATATTTGCGCGCGGCGACAGCCTGGGGCTTCGCTTGAGCCAGCCCTTGCGGGTCGAACATGGCGGGCTCAGCCTCAATTTGCCTGCTAGCTATGACTATGCGAGCGAAACGGCGGGTTTTGCAATCCAGCGCCTGTCGCTTGCCCCGCAAGGGCGCGAACTGGTTGGCGAACTCGCCTGGCAGGGCCCGCTGCCGTGGGGGAGGGCCGCAGTCAGCCTGTTCTACCGCCATGAGCCCGGCCACTATGTCGGCGCACCCGCCGATGCCGGCACCATGGTGAGCTTCAACGCCGGTTTCTAGTCGGGCATCCCCGCTGCCTTGGCGAAATCATAGGCACGCTCGATCAGCGGAGTGACCCGCTCGCTCATCGATTTTGCATGGGCCGAGGAAGCGGTGCCGTCGATGACGCGCTTCTTGATGCCCTGCATGATCCCCGCCAGCCGGAACAGATTGTAGCCGAAATACCAATCCATCGGCGGAACCGGATAACCGGTGCGCGCGACATAGCGTTCGACCGCCTCTTCAATCGAAGGAATGCCCAGTTCTGCCAGGTCGAGCCCAAGCAGGCCGGCGCGGCCATCGGAAGCGTTCTTCCAGTTGAGCATCAGATAGCTGAAGTCGGCGATCGGATCGCCCAGCGTCGAGAGCTCCCAGTCGAGCACCGCGATCACGCGGTTCTCGGTCTTGTGGAAGATCATATTGTCGAGCCGGTAGTCGCCATGCACCACCGAGCTGACATGCTGCGGTGGAATGGTCTGCGGAAGCCACTCGATCATCCGCTCCATCTTGGGCTGGTGCTCGGTTTCGGAGAGCTTGTACTGCTTGGTCCAGCGGCTGATCTGGCGCGCGCAGTAATCGTCGGGCTTGCCGAAATCGCCCATGCCGATGGCCTGCGGATCCTTGGTGTGGAGGTCTGCCATGGTATCGATCATGGCATTGTAGATTTCGCGCCGATCTTCCTTCGAACATTGCGGCAGTGCGCCGTTCCAAAGCGATCGCCCGTCGGCGAGGCTCATGACGAAGAACTTGGAGCCGATCACTTCGGGGTCTTCGCACAGGCCATAGGTGCGCGGGACGGGAAAGCCAGTGGGGTACAGCCCCGTCATCGCGGCATATTCGCGGTCCACCGCGTGGGCGCTTGGCAGCAACTTGCCGAATGGCTGGCGCCGCAGCACGTAGGAAGCGCCGGGCGTATCGATGCGGTAGGTCGGGTTCGACTGGCCACCCTTGAACTTGGTGTAGCTGATCGGACCTTCGTATCCTTCGACATTGGCCTCGAACCAGGCGGTCAGCCGGTCGAGATCGAGCCGGTCCGCTTCGGGCACTTCGATGGTGCCCACCATTACCTTGTCGAAATCGATCGCCTGCGCTTCCTCTGCCATCAGTCGAACACCACCACGCTACGGGCCGAATGGCCGCCCTTCATCTTCTCGAAGCCCTCGTTGATCTTCTCCAGCGGAATCCGCTCGGCAATGATCGTGTCGAGATCGAGCAGTCCGCGCATGTAGAAATCGACGAGGCGCGGCAGGTCGACCGGGAAGTGGTTCATCCCCATGATCGCGCCCTGCAGCTTCTTGCCGCCCAGCAGGTCAAGCGCACCGAGCCCGACCTTACAGTCGAGCGGCATCATGCCGAGGATCGTGGCGGTGCCGCCGCGGCGCAGGATCTTGACGGCTAGATCGGCCGAGGCCTGGCGGCCGACGGCTTCGATGGCGTGGTGAACGCCGCCGCCGCTGATCGCCATGACCTGCTCGACCGCGTCCGCAGCCATCGCATCGACCGTATGGGTCGCGCCCAGCACCTGCGCCAGTTCGCGCTTCTCGGGGATCGGATCGATAGCGATGACCTTGCCCGCGCCGGCGATCTTGGCGGCGTTGATAGCGGCAAGGCCGACCCCGCCGCAGCCGACGACAGCGACGGTTTCACCCGGCACCACCTTGCAGGCATTGAAGATGGTGCCCGCACCGGTCGTCACTGCGCAGCCGATCACAGCAGCCCGATCGAGTGGCATATTCTTGTCGATGGCAACGCAGGCATGCTCGTGGATCAGCATCTGCTCGCAGAATGCCGAGAGGTTGAGCATCTGTGCCACCGGAGCCGAGCCATCGGCGCGCATGATGCGCGGGGCGGCGTCGGGCGCACGGCGGGTATCCGCGCCAAGGCACAGTGCCATGCGGCCGGTGACGCAGAATTCGCAGTGCCCGCAGAAGGCGCTGAGGCAGGACACCACGTGGTCGCCCGGCTTCACCGTCTTCACTTCGCTCCCCACCGCGCGGACCACGCCCGCTGCCTCGTGGCCCGGGATCGCCGGCAGCGGATGCGGATAGGCACCTTCGATGAAGTGCAGGTCGGAATGGCACAACCCGCAGGCCTTGGTATCGATCAGCACTTCGTGCGGACCGGGATCGGCGAGTTCGACCTCGCCGATCGTCAGTCCACCGACTTGCTCGAGAATCGCAGCTTTCGCCATCAGCGCGCCACTCCCATGTCGCCCGAGCTGAAGCCCGCTTCGCCCATGCTCGGCGCCTTGCCGTCGCGCAGCGCGTTGGCGGAGGGGCCGGCCTGAGGCAAGTGCTTGGCGAATTCCATCCGCGCGATCGAGCGGGCATGGACTTCGTCCGGGCCGTCAGCCAGTCGCAGCGTGCGCTGGTGGGCATAGGCGCTGGCCAGGCCATAGTCTTCCGACACGCCGCCGCCGCCATGCGCCTGGATCGCATCGTCGATGATGCGCAGCGCCATATTGGGCGCCTGCACCTTGATCATGGCGATTTCCTGCTTGGCGTTCTTGTTGCCGACCTTGTCCATCATGTCGGCCGCCTTCAGGCAAAGCAGGCGGGTCATGTCGATGTCGATACGGGCGCGAGCGACGCGCTCTTCCCAGACCGAGTGCTTGTAGATCGGCTTGCCGAAGGCTTCACGTTCCTGCAGGCGGCGGCACATCTTGGCGAGCGCTTCCTCGGCGACGCCGATGGTGCGCATGCAGTGGTGGATACGGCCCGGGCCAAGGCGGCCCTGTGCGATCTCGAAGCCGCGGCCTTCGCCCAGCAGCATGTTGGTGACCGGGACGCGCACGTCCTTCAGTTCGACCTCCATGTGGCCGTGCGGAGCATCGTCATAGCCGAACACCGGAAGGTGGCGGATGATGTTCACGCCCGGTGTATCGTTGGGAACGAGAATCATCGATTGCGCCGCATGGCGGCCGGCGCTGAAGTCGGTCTTGCCCATGACGATCGAGATCTTGCAGCGCGGATCGCCAAGGCCTGACGACCACCACTTGCGACCGTTGATGACGTATTCGTCACCATCGCGCTCGATCCGGGTCTCGATATTGGTTGCGTCGGATGAAGCGGTATAGGGCTCGGTCATGAGGAAGGCGGAGCGGATCTCGCCATTCATGATCGGCGTCAGCCACTGGTCCTTCTGTTCGCGCGTGCCGTAGCGGTGGAACACTTCCATGTTGCCGGTGTCGGGCGCGGAACAATTGAACACTTCGGATGCGAAGCCGATGCGGCCCATTTCCTCGGCGCACAGCGCATATTCGAGGTTGGTCAGGCCGGGGCCTTCGAATTCGTAAGTCTCGTCGACATGGTGATGGCCGTCATTGCGCGGCGGCATGAACAGGTTCCAGATGCCTTCGGCCTTGGCCTTGGCCTTGAGCTCCTCGACCACGGGGATCACTTTCCAGCGATCGCCTGCGGCATCCTGCGCCTTGTAGGTCGGAACCGCGGGGCGGATGTCATGCTCGATGAAATCGCGCACTCGGTTGCGCCAATATTGCTGCCGTTCGGTTGGTTCGAAATCCATGGGGGTGCTCCTGTCCTTATCTCTCTTCGGTTTCTCTAATCGGATGCTGCGCACTTCAGTGGCAGAGGCCGTTCGGTGCGCCAAGCTCTCATTTGTGCGGTCTCATGGCGTTATTGCATGGGCATCGGGGTCGGCGCGAGCAGCGACATCGAGCACGGCGAGCCGCGCTTCGTGCTCTTCGCGCCCGATCGGGAAACGGCCCAACCAGTAAGCGGCGAAGATCGCCAGAACCATCGCCGCACCCCAATATAGCAGTATCATATGCGTGATGATCGATTCGGGCACATCGCCCGGCTGCGAGTCGAATGGCAGCTGCGACGCAGCGATGATCTGGCCGGTCATGAAGATCCCGAGGCCCGTTGCGCATTTCTGCACCAGCCAGTTGCCCGAATAGAAAGCGCCTTCGGCCCGGCGACCGGTCTTCTCAAGATAGGCCTCCACGATCTCGGCGATCATCGACGAGGCCGAGATCATCACCACGATCCCCATCGTGTTCGCCAGCAAATGCAGGCCCAAGTAGAGCAGGGTCGATGGCCAAGTGTCGACTTGGAGCCAAATCCCGGCCAGCAGCAGCACATATGGGACGAGGAACAGGACAAGCGCGGAAAGTACCGCGACAGCGGCGCTCTTTGGCTTTCCCAGCCGGCGGTGCATCGGGCTGACGATGAAGAACATCAGCACCACTGAAAGGAACAGCACGCCGGGATAGGCGGTGAGAGCGGTTCGATCGAATTGCCAGACGAACACATTGAGGTAATTGGTGATCGAGAATGTCATCCCCTGGCTGACATAGGCGGCCAGCCCGCCCAGCGCGAAGATGATGAAGGCGCGTTCGCGGAAGGCTTCGAAGATCTCCGAAAAGGCGGCTTTGAACGAGAATGGCGGCGGCTTTTGGGCCGGGTAATGCGCAACCAGCCTATGCTGCCCCAGTGCTGATCCGATTACCGATACGGCTATCAGGATCGCGCCGAAAATGCCGAATGCGGCATAGCCCTCGCGCTGCAACAGGCCCTCGGGCCCGGGCATTAAGACGGTGTAGGCCAGCACCATCATCAAAATGCCGCCGGTCCAGCCGGACAGGTAGCGATAGCGGAACAGCGTGGTGCGCTCGTCATAGTCATTGGTGATTTCGGGCAGTAGCGACACCGATGGCACTTCGCAGGCCGAAAGCAGCACGCGCACCACCACTGCAATGCCAAGCAAGCCAAGGAAGCTGGGCGGCTCCGCGCCCGGCGGCGACCAGAGCGCGATCCATGCGAAAGCCAGCGGGATCGGTGCGAGGTAGAGCCATGGCAGGCGGCGACCCCAGCGCGAATAGGTGCGATCCGACAGATTGCCGAGGATCGGGTCGACCACGGCATCGACCAGCAGCGCCACGAGCAATGCCAGGCTCACGACTCCGGCATCCATGCCGAGCACCTGGTTGTAATAGAGCAGCAGGAAGAAGCTGAAGCCCGAGTCCTTGACCCCGAAGGCGACCGCGCCGAAGCCGTGAATCAACTTCAGCCGCTGCGGCAAAGGGCCTCTTACAAGGCTCACCCTGCAGCGCTTTGCAAGCTGCGAATCGGGGCGAATCTCTCCATCAGGCCACTCCCACGGCGTTGACGTTAGCGTAAGCGAAGCGTGCCCCGCGTCAACGCTGTACAATCTGACGCTACGGCATTGCCACCTGTCACAACTGTGCTTGCGGCACGGGTGCGAATCACCCTAACGTAAGCGTCAATCAGGAGACATGAGAGGAGAGTCGGACATGTCCGATCTGGAAGCCTTCCGCCAGGAAACACGCGCCTGGCTTGAAGCCAATTGCCCCGCCGAAATGCGCGAACCCGTCCGCGATGACGAGGACGTTTTCTGGGGCGGTCGCAAGGCGGTTTTCAAAAGCGACGCGCAAAAGGCCTGGTTCGAGGCCTGCCGCGACAAGGGCTACACCGTTCCGGCCTGGCCCAAGGAATATGGCGGCGCCGGTTTGAGCCCGGCCGAAGCCAAGGTGCTGCGCGAGGAAATGGCAGCGATCAATGCGCGTCCGCCGCTCTCCAGCTTCGGCATCTGGATGCTGGGCCCGGCGCTGCTGCATTTCGGCACTGAAGGCCAGAAGAAGAAATTTCTAAACGAGATCGCCCGCGGCGAAATCCGCTGGTGCCAGGGCTATTCGGAGCCGGGCAGCGGATCGGACCTCGTGTCCCTGCAGACCTACGGCGAGGACAAGGGCGACCACTGGATCGTCAACGGCCAGAAGATCTGGACCTCCTATGCAGACAAGGCCGACTGGATTTTCTGCCTCGTCCGGACCGACAAGGAGAACAAGTACCAGGGCATCACCTTCATGCTCTACGACATGGAGAGCCCGGGCGTTTCGACCAAGCCGATCCTGCTGATCAGCGGCAACAGCCCGTTCTGCGAAACCTTCTTTGACGATGTGAAGGTGCCCAAGTCCTATGGCGAGGACATCCCCGGCTATGTCGGTCAGATCAACCGCGGGTGGGACGTTGCCAAGTATTTGCTCGGCCACGAACGCGAGATGATTTCCGCCACTGGCGGCGGCGACCGGGCGACCTCGCTCGGCGCAGCGATGAGCCGAAACACCCTGCTCGACCCCGTGCTGCGCGGAGAGATCGCGATGTTCGACGTCGATGCGCTGGCCTTCACTGCGATGAGCGAGAAGTTCCTCGACGAGATCAAGGTCGGCAAGGCGCATCCGGCGCAGCCCAACATGATGAAATACGCCGGGACCGAGCTCAACAAGACGCGTAACGAACTGATCATGAGCGCCGGTGGCAGTCGCGCGCTCGAGTGGGACAGCGACGAGACTGAAGGCGGCAAGCCCGCCCGCAACTGGCTGCGGACCAAGGCGAACTCGATCGAAGGCGGGACGAGCGAAGTCATGCTCAACGTCATTTCCAAACGCATTCTCGACCTGCCGGGAGCCTGATCCATGCCTCTGTATCATCACGAAGACCAGGCCATGCTGGCCGAAACCGCGAGCCAGTTCATGGCCGATGAAGGCGCGATCGCGAAGCAACTGCGCCATTGGCGCGACCGCGATTGCAAGGATGGCTTCGGCCACGCGCTGTGGAAGCAGTTCGGCGAACTCGGCTTCACCGGCATATTGGTGAGCGAAGAAGACGGCGGGCTCGGCATGGGCCATGTCGAAGCGGGCATCGTGCTCGAAGAGATCGGCCGCAACCTCACCCCTTCGCCCTTCCTTACCAGCTCGGTACTGGCGGCGACCGCACTCGGCCATGCCAGTGCTGACCTGCGCGGGCGCTATTTGCCCGGCCTGGTCTCGGGCGACAGCGTCTTTGCAGTCGCAGTTGACGAAGGCCCGAAGCACCGCCCCGAAAGCATCGCCTGCAAAGCCGAACGCTCGGGCAATGGCTTCAAGCTTTCGGGCAAGAAGGATTTCGTGGTCCACGGCGCCAGCGCCGACATGATCGTCGTCGCCGCCCGCACTTCGGGCAGCGATGGCGATGCGGACGGCGTCACGCTGTTTGCGGTTCCCAAGGATGCCGCCGGGATGAGCCATGACGCGGTGCGGCTGGTCGACAGCTCGATCGCGACGCACACGACGTTCGACAATGTCGAACTCGACGGTGACGCGGTGATCGGCGAGATCGATGGCGGGCGCGAAGTGCTCAACGCCCTGCTGATGGCGGGCCGCGTCGGGGCCGCCGCCGAAAGCGTGGGCGTGGCCCGCGGCGCGATGGGCATGACTGTCGAATACCTCAGGCAGCGCAAGCAGTTCGGCCGGTTGATCGGCGAATTCCAGGCGCTGCAGCATCGCGCTGCGCATCTTTATTCCGAAGTCGAAATCGCTCGCGCTGCGGTGATCAAGGCGCAGCAATTGCTCGACGCAGGCAGTGAAAAAGCCGAGCTGATGGTTTCGGTCGCCAAGGCCAAGGTTGCCAAGACCGCCGGCCTGTCGGTGCGGGAAGGTGTCCAGATGCATGGCGGCATCGGCATGACCGACGAATACGACATCGGGCTCTACATGAAGCGTGACCGTGCGCTGCAGGAGTTCCTGGGCGATGCCTATTACCACGCCAACCGCGTCGCCGAACTGAGCGGATACTGAGGAGTACAGGCAGATGATGAATCTCAAGGACTTGTTCGGTCTCGAAGGACGGATTGCCCTGGTAACCGGCGGCAGCCGCGGCATCGGCAAGATGATCGTTGAAGGCCTGCTCGAAGCCGGATGCGAACGCGTCTATATCGTCGCCCGCAAGAAGGAGCAGGTCGACGAGACGTCGGCCGAGCTGGGCGACAAGGTGATCGGCCTTGTCGGCGATTTGAGCCAGATGGACGGCATCAAGCAGCTTGCCGATGAGCTGGCCAGCCGCGAAGACAAGCTCGATCTGCTGGTGAACAATGCAGGCGCTGCCTGGGGCGAGCCGTTCGAGGAATTCACCGAAGCGGGCTGGGACCGCACGATGGACCTCAACGTCAAGACGCCGTTCTTCCTCACGCAGAAACTGTTCCCGCTGCTCAAGGCTGCAGGGACGCCCGAGCGTCCGGCAAAGGTGCTGATGATCTCGTCGATCGACGGGATGAAGTCGAACCCCTGGCCGACCTATCCCTATCAGGCTTCGAAGGCCGGGCTGATCCATTTGACCCGCCGCCTCGCTGCCGAACTGATCAAGGACAATATCGTCGTCAACGGCATCGGCCCGGGCGCATTCCCGAGCGCGATGAACCGTGTGGCGCGCGACAATCCCGAAGCTTCGGCGCGCGGGATCCCGTCGCGCCGCGTCGGTGTGACCGAGGATATGGCGGCAGGTGCGATCTACCTACTCAGCCGGGCAGGCGATTATGTCGTCGGCACGACGATCCCGATCGATGGCGGCGTGGTCAACGCCAATATCGGCGCGGGCAACTTCGTCGATCCTTCGGGCCGCTGATCATGGCCGGTCCGGTGCGAACCCTCGCTGAAGGCGTGTACTTCGGGGAGGGGCCGCGCTGGCATGACGGCCGGTTGTGGTACTCCGACTTTTACGCGCACCGGGTCTGGTCGGTATCGCTCGACGGCGACGCTCGGACCGAGCTTGAGCTCGAAGGCCGCCCCTCGGGGCTGGGCTGGATGCCCGACGGCTCGCTGCTGGTGGTGCGGATGGAGTTGCGCCAAGTGTGGCGGCGCTGGCCGGACGGCCGGTTCGAGCTGCATGCCGATCTGGCGAACCATTCGGTATTTCTCTGCAACGACATGGTCGTGGACGTGCAAGGCCGCGCCTATGTCGGCAATTTCGGTTTCGACCTCGATGCCGAGATGCATGCGCGGGGGCCCGAAAGCGTGCTTGCCGACCATCCGCAGACGTGCCTTGCACTGGTCCAGCCCGACGGCACGGTTTCCGACGCGGCTCCGGGCGAGAAGTTCGGCTTTCCCAATGGCATGGTGATCACGCCCGATGGCAAGACCCTGATCGTGGCGGAAACGCTGGGAGGGCGGCTGACCGCGCTCGACATCGGGCCAGATGGTGCATTGTCGAACCGGCGCGAATGGGCGCCGACAGCCCCGCGCGTACCCGATGGCATCTGCCTGGATGCCGAGGGAGCAGTATGGATCAGCAACCCGCTCGGGCCCGAATGCGTACGCATCGGAGAAGGCGGCAAAGTGCTCGAAGTGGTCGAGACGGGCGGCCTGCCCAGCTATCCCTGCATGCTCGGCGGGCCGCAGGGGCGGCACCTGTTTATCCTGGTTGCGCCTTCGTCCGATGCTGAAGCGGCAGCCAGGGAGCCGCTTGGCAAGATCTTGGTGACCGAAGTCGAAACGGCAAGCGCGTACACCCACGCCTACTAGTCGTCCCGGCGGCCTCCGCCCCACCGGAAGGGTGTGTGCCAGCGCGGCGCGGAAACTTCGCCGCGCGACAGACGCAGCGCGAGGCCAATCATCGTTCCCACGCAGATCGCGGTCGTCAGGTCTGCCAGCACAGTTAGCAGCGCGGTCATCAGCAGCAGCGCCAAATCCGCCCTGGGCAGGCGCAGGCGCTCGGGCCAGCGATGCGGCTCGCTCATGGTCCATGCGGTCACAACCAGCAACCCGGCCAGCGCGGGCAAGGCCAGTGCTCCGGCCAGCGGCGCAGCGAGCACGATCGCCAGCAGGATCGCGAGTGCATGGACGATCCCAGCTACCGGAGTGCGGCCTCCGGCGTTGACGTTGGTCGCGGTGCGCGCGATCGCGCCTGTGGCTGGCAAGCCTCCGAATAGCGGCGATGCGACATTGGCCGCTCCCTGCGCGATCAGTTCTGCATTCGATCGATGCGCGCTGCCGATCTTTCGGTCAGCCACCATCGCCGATAGCAGCGATTCGATCCCGGCGAGGAAGGCAATCACCAGCGCCGAAGGCAGCAGCTCGACCAGAAGCGCGGAACTGATCTCGGGAAGTTCGGGTGTGGGCAAGCCGTGCGGCAAGGCGCCATAGCGGCCCGCGACCGTCTCGATCGAAGGAACCGCCAACGCGGCAATCGCGCTCGCGCCAGCCACGACGAGTACCAGCCAGGGTATTCGCGGTGCCAGCTTTCGCAAGCCGATGATGGCGAGGATGCAGGCGATGCCGAGCGCGAGCGAGCCTGTGTCCACTGTGCCGCGCATCTCCCACAGCCCTTGCAGCTTGGGCAGGAAATCGGCGGGAAGGCTGGCGCCGGTCATTCCCGCCAGGTCTTTGAGCTGGCTCACCGCGATCACCACCGCGATACCGATGGTGAAGCCTTCGATCACCGGCTCGGGCACGTGGCGGATCAGCTCGCCTGCCTTGAGGAAGCCTGCGCACAGCAGGATCACGCCCGCCATCAGCGTGGCGAGGAGCAGGCCGTGGTAGCCATGGTCGTGGATCACGCCATAGACCACCACAATGAAGGCGCCGGTCGGCCCGCCGATCTGGACGCGGCTGCCGCCGAGCGCCGAGATCACGAATCCCGCCACGACGGCCGTCGCCAGCCCCGCTGCGGGTGGCGCGCCCGATGCGATGGCGATGGCGATGCTCAGCGGCAGCGCAACCAGCGCCACGGTGATCCCCGCGAGCGTGTCCGCGCCGAGCTGGCGCCAGGAATAATCGCGCATGGTGGTGAGGATCTTGGGCTTCACGCCTTCAGCGTAACGCCGCAAGGGCAGAGATACAGCAGAAATCGGTGCCGAAGCCGTTCGGACCGGTTCCTCGCCGCGTTGTTCAGCCCATCAGTTCGCGCACGAAGGGGATCAGCCCGGTCTGGCGCTGGCGCTTCATCCGTTCGGCCTGCAGGATCTCGCGCACCTTGCCGAAACACACGTCCACATCGTCATTGATCACGACATAGTCGTAACCGTCCCAGTGGCTGATCTCGGCGCGGGCGCGTTCCATCCGGCTTTCGATCACATCGGCGCTGTCGGTCGCGCGCGCCTCCAGCCGCCGGTGCAGCTCCTCGAGGCTGGGCGGCAGGATGAAGACCCGCACCACGTCTTGCTGGTCCTTCTGGAAGAGCTGCTGCGTGCCTTGCCAGTCAATGTCGAACAGGAAGTCCTGCCCTTCCTTCAGCGCCGCGCGGATGCGCCTCTTGGGCGTTCCGTAGCGATGGCCGAAGACATGCGCCCATTCGTAGAAATCGTCTTCCCCGATCATCCGGTCGAATTCGGCATCGTCGACGAAATGGTAATGCACCCCTTCGACTTCGCCCGGGCGCGGCGTGCGGGTGGTGACCGAGACCGAGAGCTTCAGCTCGCTGTCGGCGTCCAGCAGCATGCGCGAGATGGTTGTCTTGCCCGCGCCCGAGGGCGACGACAGGATGAACATCAAGCCGCGGCGTTGCAGCGCATCGATCTTTTCGGGTTGGTCGGCCATGTGCGCTGTTGGCGCAAAGCGGGGTCAGGAATCAAGTGCGCTGCAATGCGCAATCGACCTATTTCTTGCGGCCGAAATCCACTGTGACCACGTTCGAGCCATCGTCCCCGCCTTTGGTCGGGCCGTCGCCATCGGGCTCGTCGTTCTCCGCATCTTCGTGCGCTTCGGGCTCCATGTCGGGCACAGTGGCCTGGAATTGCAGCCCGAAATCGACCGCGGGGTCGACGAAGGCGGTGATCGCGCCGAAGGGAATCGAAAGTTTTGCGGGGATCTGGTTGAAGCTCAGCCCCACTGAGAAACCGTCTTCGCCCACCTGCAGGTCCCAGAACTTGTTCTGGAGCACGATCGTCATCTCGTCGGGAAAGCGCTCGCGAAGGTGCGGCGGGATCGAGACGCCTGCCGCGCCGGTCTTGAAAGTGATGTAGAAATGGTGGTTGCCCGGCAAATCGCCGCCCGATTGGGCAACTTCGCCCAGCACGCGACCGACCACGGCGCGCAGGGCTTCCTGCACGATCTCGTCGTAAGGGATCAGGCTGTCGGGCGTATCGTCGCTCATGGCTGGTAGGTGGCGCTGCACGTAGCGCTGGTCAAGCAACAATCGCTTGACCCTTGGGGAGATTATTGCGGCGCAGCAATGCTTGCGCGCTCGCAGCAAGCGCTTATAGCGCCACTATGCGCACAGGCAGCATAGAGCGAAGCACAGCCGAAACCGCGATCCGTATCGAGGTGAACCTCGACGGGACGGGCCGTTATGACGTTTCCACCGGGATCGGCTTCCTCGATCACATGGTCGAACAGTTTGCCAAGCATTCGTTGATCGACGTGACCATGAAGGTGACCGGCGATCTCCATGTCGACCAGCACCACACCACGGAAGACAGTGCGTTGGCGCTGGGCCAGGCGATCCTGCAGGCGCTCGGCGACAAGGCCGGGATCGGCCGCTACGGCAGCGCCTATTCGCCGATGGACGAAACGCTGGCGCGCGTGTCGCTCGACATTTCGGGGCGGCCCTATCTGGTCTGGAAGGCCGGGTTCACGCAGGAACGGCTCGGCGAATGGGACACCGAGCTGATCGAGCACTGGTTCCATTCGATCGCGCAGACGGCAGGCATCACGCTGCATGTCGAGCTGCTCTACGGCACCAATAATCACCACATCTGCGAAAGCATCTACAAGGGGTTTGCCCGGGCGATGCGCGTCGCGGTGGAGCGGGACCCGCGCAAGGGCGAGGCGATCCCCAGCACCAAGGGGCAGTTGGGCGGCTGAGATGTTCATTCTCTCACTCAGCTACGTCGCGCCGCTCGAAGAAGTGGACGCGTTGCTGGAAGCGCATATTGCCTGGCTCAAGCAGAACCATGCCGAAGGGCGCTTCCAGGCCTGGGGCCGGAAGATTCCTCGTACCGGCGGGATGATTTTCGCCACTGTCGGAGGCCGCGAAGAGGCAGAGGCTCTGGCAGCGTCAGATCCCTTCATAATTGGCGGCGTCGCTACGGTCGAAGTGACCGAGTTTCGTGCCACTTTTGCAGGCGCGGGGCTGGAGGCGCTGGGGCAATGAGCTTGGCCCTGATCGACTACGGCGCGGGCAATCTCCATTCGGTCTACAATGCGCTGATGGCGGCGGGCGCGGAGCATGTCACGGTGACCGCCGACCCCTTTCTTGTGCGCGGCGCGAGCCGAATCGTCCTGCCGGGCGTGGGCAGCTTCAAGGCGTGTGCCAAGGGGCTGCGCGCGATCCCCGGCATGGTCGAAGCGCTCGAGCAGCGCGTGATCGGCGATGCCGTGCCCTTCCTTGGCATTTGCGTGGGCATGCAATTACTGGCGACCCGCGGGCTGGAGCATGGCACAACTCGCGGGCTCGGCTGGATCGAGGGCGAGGTGCATCTGATCGAACCCGCCGATCCGTCGATCAAGGTGCCGCATATGGGCTGGAACGACGTCGCGCTGCTTCCGCATGCCCGCAATCACCCGGTGCTTGAAGAAGGCGAGGCCTATTTCCTCCATTCCTACCACTTCGAGGCAAGCGACGGGCATGAAGTGGCTGCCATGACCGATCATGGCGAAGGGCTGGTCGCGGCGGTCGCGCGCGACAATATCGTTGGCGTGCAGTTCCATCCGGAGAAGAGCCAGGCCTATGGGCTGGCGACGCTCGAGCGTTTCCTCAATTGGGATCCGAAATGATCATCTTTCCTGCCATCGATCTCAAGGGCGGCGAAGTGGTGCGGCTGGCCGAAGGCGATATGGCGCGCGCCACAGTCTATGGCGACAATCCCGCATCGCAGGCGCTGTTGTTCGCCGAGGCGGGCGCGCAGCACCTGCATGTGGTCGATCTCGACGGATCCTTCGCCGGCGAGAGCCGCAACCGCGAAGCAGTGGAAGCGATCGTCGAAGCCTTCCCCGGCTACGTCCAGCTTGGCGGCGGCATTCGCACGCCCGAGGCAGTCGAATTCTGGTTCGATCTCGGCGTGGCGCGCGTGGTGATGGGATCGGCCGCGCTCAAGGACCCGGAATTCGTCAAGGACATGGCGCGCGAGTTTGAAGGCGGCATCGTGGTCGCGGTCGACGCGAAGGACGGCATGGTCGCGACCGAAGGCTGGGCCGAAGTGTCCGACGTGCCGGTGGTCGATCTGGCGCGCCGCTTCGAGGATGCGGGCGTCGCCAGCCTGCTGTTCACCGACATCGGGCGCGACGGACTGCTCAAGGGCGCGAATATCGAAGCGACGGTTGACCTCGCGCGGCGGGTCGACATCCCGGTGATCGCCAGCGGCGGGGTGAAGGGCCTCGACGATATCCATGTCCTCTCGCTCCATGCGCATGAGGGGATCGAAGGCGTGATCACCGGCCGCGCGCTCTATGAAGGGCGGCTCGACCTCGCTGCGGCGATTGCGATGGCAGGGCGGGAATGAATTGGGTTTCGCTTATCTACGCAGACTTTGGGGCCCTCGCGGCCATCGAGATATTCCATGCTTTCCGGACTCGTGAGGTTGCGCTGCCGTTCTTTGGGTTTCGTCGCAAACGAGCTTCAAATCCGAGTCTTTACTGGGCGATGATCGGTTTCTGGTCGCTCGTCTTTGTAGCATCGATTTATTCGTTGGTGCGCGCATGACCGTCCGCATCCGCGTCATTCCCTGTCTCGATGTCGCCGATGGCCGCGTGGTCAAGGGCGTCAATTTCGTCGACCTCAAGGACGCGGGCGATCCGGTCGAACAGGCCAAGGCCTATGACGAAGCGGGTGCGGACGAGCTCTGCTTCCTCGACATCTCCGCCAGCCACGAAGGGCGCGGGACCCTGCTCGATATCGTGCGGCGAACGGCGGAAGTTTGCTTCATGCCGCTCACTGTCGGCGGCGGGGTGCGCAGCGCCGAGGATGCGCGCGCGCTGCTGCTCGCGGGCGCAGACAAGGTCGCGGTCAATTCCGCGGCGGTCGCCCTGCCCGAACTGGTCGCGGACATCGCCGCGAAATTCGGCAGCCAGTGCATGGTCGCCAGTGTCGATGCGCGGCGGGTTGCGTCGGGCAAATGGGAGATCTTCACTCACGGCGGGCGAAAGCCGACCGGCATCGACGCGGTCGGGCACGCTGTCAGGCTGGCGGAACTCGGTGCGGGCGAACTGCTCGTCACTTCGATGGATGGCGACGGCACGCAGGCAGGCTATGACCTCGAACTCACCCGCACCATCGCCGATGCGGTGAGTGTGCCGGTGGTTGCCAGCGGCGGAGTTGGCAACTTGCAGCACCTCGTCGAAGGGGTGACCCTGGGTCATGCCAGCGCAGTGCTCGCGGCTTCGATCTTTCACTTCGGCACCTATTCGATCTCGCAAGCGCATGCCTCGCTGCGGGCGGCGGGCTTGCCCGCGCGCGGCGTATGAGCGAAAGCAGGCGCATGGATACTCTGGCCCGACTGGAACAAATTATTGCCGCGCGGCGCGGCGCTTCGCCCGACAGCAGCTATGTCGCGAAGCTCAATGCCGCGGGCCTTCCCAAGATTGCGCAGAAGCTGGGCGAGGAAGCGACCGAAGCCGTGATCGCCGCACTCTCCGGCAGTCGGCAGGAACTGGTCGGCGAGAGCGCGGATGTGCTGTTCCACCTGCTGGTGCTGCTCGGCGCGAAGGATATTCCGCTGGCCGATGTGCTGGCGGAGCTTGACCGGCGCGAGGGCGTTTCGGGTTTGGATGAAAAGGCCTCACGGAGCGAATAATGCCGATCGACGCGACCCAGCCCTATGATGACAACAATATCTTCGCGAAGATCCTGCGCGGGGAGATTCCCTCTGCGAAAGTCTATGAGGATGAATGGGCATACGCCTTCGAGGATATCAATCCGCAGGCGGCGATCCACACGCTGGTGATCCCCAAGGGTCGCTATGTCAGCTGGGACGATTTCTCGCAGCATGCCTCGGCCGAAGAAATCGCCGGTTTCATACGCGCGGTGGGCGAAGTTGCCCGCGCCAAGGGACTGGTTGAACCCGGCTATCGCCTGCTCGCCAATATCGGCGGGCACGGCCATCAGGAAGTGCCGCACCTGCACGTCCATGTCTTCGGTGGGCATCCGTTGGGCCCGATGTTGCTGCGCAGGTAGCGTTTCATCGACAGATTGATTCAGTCCGTCTTTGGTCGCTTCCCTGCGATTCACGCATGCGCTAAGGCGCAGCGCGAATGAACCTACCTGTTTCCCCTGGGCCCAATCCCCCCGGAGGCTGCTTCGACAGCGCGCGGCATCTGTATGCCGTGCGGGTCTATTACGAAGACACCGATCTTTCGGGCATCACCTATCACGCGAACTACCTTCGCTGGTTCGAGCGCGCGCGCAGCGACCTTCTAAGGATGCTGGAGATCGACCAGCGCGCCGCGATCGAAGCGGGCGAAGGCGCTTATGCGGTGTCGGAGATCAATCTCAAATATTTGCGGCCTGCCAAGCTCGATGACGATGTGGTGATCGAAACCGCCTGCACCGAACTTGGAGCCGCCAGCTGCCGCATGCACCAGCGGGCATGGCGCGGCGACGAATTACTGGCCGAAGCGAACCTGCGCGTCGGCTTCATTGCTCCCGATGGCCGCCCGCGTCGCCAGCCCGAAGCATGGCGCGCCGCGTTCCGGAATTTCATGGAAGATGTCCCCGCATGACCACAACCCTGCTTTCCCTAATTGCCGCAGCGCCGACCAGGCTCAATCCGCTCGACCTGTTCCTGCAAGCCGACATCGTCGTGAAGACAGTGATGATCGGCCTGATCCTCGCCAGCCTGTGGGTGTGGACGATCATCGTCTCCTTCAGCATGCGCATGGGCAAGATCGAGCGGCGCAGCCGCGAGTTCGAAGCCGATTTCTGGGATGCGGAGGAGTTGGACAGCCTCACCACTGGCCGCGCGCGCAAGGATTTGCCTTCGGCCCGCGTGGCTGCCGCGGGTGTCGCGGAATGGAAACGCTCGACCCAACACCCGCCGGTCGACCGCGAAGGCACGCGCCATCGGCTGGCCGGTGCGATGGAAAGCCAGGTCGCCAAGGAAGCGGACGATTTGTCCGAACGGCTCAATTTCCTTGCCACAGTCGGCTCGGTCGCGCCCTTCGTCGGCCTGTTCGGCACGGTCTGGGGCATCATGAACAGCTTCTTCCAGATCGGCATGCAGGAAAGCTCATCGCTCGCGGTGGTCGCGCCCGGCATTGCAGAGGCGCTGTTCGCGACCGCAATCGGCCTGTTCGCCGCGATCCCCGCGGTGATCGCCTACAACCGCTTTAGCCACCGCGTGAACCGCTATGAAGCGCGGCTGCAGCGCTTTGCCGACCGCTTCCACGCGGGGCTGAGCTACGAGCTGGACAAGGCGTAGTGGGTATGGGTTTGGCCTCCTCTGGCAGGGCGGGGCGGCGCAGCCGCCGCGCACCGATGGCCGAGATCAACGTGACGCCCTTCGTCGACGTGATGCTGGTGCTGCTGATCATCTTCATGGTCACTGCACCGCTGCTTGCTTCGGGCGTGCCGGTGGAGCTGCCGGAAAGCCGAGCGAACCCGATCGACCAGACGCCCGACCAGGTGACGATCTCGATCGATTCCACGGGCACGATCTATATCGATGACCAGCGCGTGCCTGCGGGTGCACTGCCCGAGGCGCTGGCCGGGATCGATCGCGGGGCCGACGGGCAAGGCCCGGTGATCGTGCTGCGCGGCGACCGCGGCCTGGCCTATGGCAGGGTGATGGCGGTGATGGGCGAACTCAATCGCGCGGGGTTCAACTCGATCTCGCTGGTCACCAACAGTTCAGTTTCGCCGCCATAATCCGGCTGGACATCATGGAAGCGACAGCACTGCGGAGGGAGGAAAAGCTCGGCCTGGCGATTGCGCTGGGGCTGCACCTTATGCTCGCGGGCGTGCTGCTGTTCCAGCCGGGCCCGGGCGAAGGGCTCGAAGTGCCCGAGCGTATGACGGTGAGCCTCGCGACCGACGTCTCGCTGCGCTCGACCTCTCCCGATCCGGTCGCTGAAAGCCGTGCCGCGATGGCGCCGGTCGTTGCCGAAGAGGCGCAGGCTCCGGTCGAGCAGCCCAAACAGCCGGAACGTTCGCGCGAGCGCACGCCGGTCGATCAGGCGCCGCCTTCGCGCAATGCCCGCAATGCGGTGCGCGAAACCCCGCGCCAGCAGGCCGCTCAGCAGCCGCGCCAGGCCACTGGTACGCAGATTGGCGAGAACTTCCTTGAAGGTTCGGGTTCAAGCCGGGCCAGCGATGACACGCGCATCCCGGCCAACGAAATCGGCGCGAGCGCCAAGGCGAGCCTGATCCAGTCGATCTCGCGCCAGATCAAGCCGCATTGGAATGCACCCTCAGGTGTCGATGCCGAATTGCTGGTGACTGAGCTGGCGTTCGAGCTCAATGAAGACGGCAGCCTGAAAGGGCGGCCGCGGGTGCTGCGCCAATCAGGCATCAACGCCTCCAATCGCCCGCAGGCGAGCCTGCACGCCGAACGCGCGATCCGCGCTGTGCAACTTGCCGCGCCGTTTGACTTGCCTGCAGAGTATTACAACGCATGGAAGTCGATCCGCGGAGCCCGTTTCGATAGGAATTTGTCACGATGAAATATCTGCTCTTCGCCATTGCATTCGCCGCTGCGCCGATCGCAGCGCAGAACCAGGATCTGGGCAGGCCGGTGGCCGAAGGCGGGCAGGTCGAGACGACCGGCACCGATGCCTCTGGTGAAGAGGCCAATGGCGGCCTGACCTTCACCGTCACGGATGAAAGCGATTGGGCCGACCTTGGCGTCGCGATTCCCGGCTTCGCCGCCGATCGCGACGTGCCGACTCCGGCCAATGCCGATGGTACCGCGGCGCTCGGACGCGAGATCGCCCGTGTGATCACCGCCAACCTCCAGAACAATGGGCTGTTCAAGCCGGTCGGGCCGAACAGCCTGCCGCAACCGACATTTGCCGAGATCACTTCGCCCAGCTGGGGAACCTGGCGCGGGCGCGGCGCAGAAATGCTGGTGCACGGCTATGTGCGGGCGCGGAGCGACGGGCGGCTGGTGGTCGGCTGCTACCTCTATGACGTTGCGCTGCAGGATGAGCTGGTGCGCGAGGGCTGGGTCGTGCCGCCGGCCGACTGGCGGCGCGCGGCGCACAAGTGTTCGGACCTGATCTATGCGCGGCTGACTGGCGAAAGCCCGTTCTTTGACAGCCGCATCGCCTATATCGCTGAAACCGGGCCGAAGGACAGGCGCGTCAAGCGGCTTGCGATCATGGACAGCGATGGCGCCAACCACCGTTTCCTGACGTTGGGCAGCGCCACTGCACTCACCCCCCGCTATTCGCCCGATTACAAGCGGCTGCTCTATCTGTCCTATGTCGATGGCAATCCGCGGCTCTATGTCTATGACATCGGCACCGGCCAGCAGACGCTGGTGACGCAAAGCAGCAACCCTACCTTTGCGCCGCGCTGGAGCCCCGACGGGCGCTACATCCTCTATTCGATGGCGGTGGCGGGCAATACCGACATCTATCGCGTGCCGACGAGCGGCGGGCAGAGCGTTCGCTTGACCGATACGCCGGGGATCGACATCGGCGGTTCCTATTCGCCCGATGGCAGGCAGATCGTGTTCGAAAGCGACCGTTCGGGCAGCCAGCAATGCTATGTGATGAATGCCGATGGCACCAACCAGCGGCGCATCAGCTTTGGCGGCGGGCGTTGCGCCACGCCCGAATGGAGCCCGCGCGGCGACCAGATCGCTTTCACCCGCATCGCAGGCGACTTCAACATCGCGGTGATGAGCCCCAATGGACGCAATGTCCGTGCGCTCACCAACGGATGGCAGGATGAAGCCCCGACATGGGCGCCCAACGGGCGCATCGTGCAATTCTTCCGGACCGAGCGTAATACGGGCCGGTCATCGCTGTGGCAGGTCGACCTGACCGGCCGCAATGAAAGGAGACTGCCGACGCCGGTCGACGCGTCGGATCCGGCCTGGGGACCGATTCTCCCCTGATCTGATTCAAACAAGCAGCGGCCGCCCCCTTCACACAACGCGCGCCGCCCATCGAAAGGGAAGTATCATGAATATCGGAATGAAGACTGCGATGCTTCTGGCGGGCACGGCTGCCATGGCCGCCTGCGCCAAGAAGGCTCCGGAAGAACTGCCTCCGCCGCCGCCCTCCACCACCAGCACTCCTGCTCCCGCGCCGGCGCCCACTCCCACCGGCCCGCGCGTCGGCAGCCAGGCGCACTTCGAAAATGCGGTGAACGGGCAGAACGTGATCTATTTCGATACTGATCGCTTCAATATCGACAGCGAGGACTCGGCGCGTCTGCAGACGCAGGCGCAATACCTTGCGCGCTATCCGCAGGTCTCGATCACGATCGAAGGCCATGCGGACGAACGCGGCACGCGTGAATACAACCTCGCGCTGGGTGAACGTCGCGCCAATGCGGCGAAGAATTTCCTCGTCAGCCTTGGCGTAAATGCGGGCCGCATCGCCACAGTAAGCTATGGCAAGGAACGCCCGGTGGCGCTGGGCTCGAACGAAGAAGCCTGGGCGCGCAACCGCCGCGCTGTCAGCGTGGTGGTGAATTAATCAAGGAAGATCGACGGACGCGGCAGGTCGAGAGCGGGGCTCTCGGCCTGCAAGCCCGCAAAGCCTTCTCCGCTGCGCAGGCCCGAATGGTCCGGCGTGACGAACAGCGCCATCGCCGCCATGGCGAAGGTGGCGAAGCTGCTGGAAATGGCGAGTTGCTTGCTCATCGGGGGTCTCTCGGGGCGCGTCTAGCGCGCATATATTTACGATTTATTGCATTGCAACATTTCGCATCGAAACTGGTTCCCACACCTTTCAAACAATCGCAAACGCCCCTAGACTGAATGCTATGTGCGTCAGACGAACGACATGGCAGGCGATTTGCAGCAGGGGTACCCATGCCTAAACCGCGCCGTTCGCTCGACTGGGGTTTTCCGCGCTGGCGGGGCTATGGCAGCTCGCGCGAGGCGGCCAGCGTGCGCCTATGCGATCGGCACGGCTGCGATGAACCCGGCAATTGCCCTGCACCCAAGGCGCCCAACAGCCCCGACCGGTGGTATTTCTGCCAGCAGCATGCGGCGGAATACAATTCGAAGTGGGACTATTTCGAAGGGCTCGACAAGGCTGAACGCGAAGAGCGCGCGCGCACCGAACGGCGCGACAATTCGGGCTATGCCGAAGCTTCGCATTATGGCTGGGCCGGCGCGGGCGACGGCAGCCGCAGCCAGGACGAAATGCGCGCGCTGGGCGTGCTCGAGCTAGAAGCCGATGCCGATTTCGTCGCGATCAAGAAGGCGTGGCGCGAAAAGGCCAAGACGGTCCATCCGGACGTGAAGCCGGGCGACAAGGACGCTGCCGCAGAGTTCCAGAAGCTGCAGCTGGCCTATGAAGTGCTGAAAGCGGCAGAGGAACGCCGCGAATGGAAGGGTTAGAAGCCCACCAACATTCCGCGCGGCCGGATTGCCTTAGCAAACGATAAGCGATAGCCTCCCCTCCAGCAGCATCGTTTCACCGAGGGCGATGCCGCCAGGCATGTGGGTCGCGGCCTCATGTGCTGCCTCGGGGACTGGGGGGGGTTCCCTGATGACCAATGTCGAACAATCGGCTGGCGCTGCTGCGCCCGTCGCCAAATCCAATCGCATCGATTCACTCGATATCCTGCGCGGGATCGCCGTTTTCGGCATCCTGCTGATGAACATTTCCGCCTTCGGGATGATCTGGCAAGCCTATGGCAATCCCTATGCTGCTGGGGGCAGCACCGGGCTGAACCTCCAGCTGTTCGAAATCATGAACGGTGGCTTCGAAGGTACCATGCGCGGCATTTTTTCGATGCTGTTCGGAGCTGGGGTCGTGCTGATGACCGAGCGGATGGAGAATTCCGGCGCGGGCCTCACCACCGCCGAGATCCATTTTCGCCGGATGAGCTGGCTCATGCTGTTCGGCGTGATCCACTGGGCGCTCCTGCTTTGGACCGGCGAAATCCTCTTTCTCTACTCGCTGTGCGGTTTCTTGCTGTTCGCCGTCCGCAAGCTGCCTGCGCGTGTGCAATTTGCGGTCGGGATCGTCGGACTGCTTTATGCCGCCTATTCGGGCAACCAGGATTATCATGAAGTAGCGGCCCAATCCCAGGTTGCCGCTGCCGCACAGGCCGTTGCCGATAGCGGAGCGGCGCTAAGCCCGGAACAGCAGGCGTCGATCGACAGCTGGGCGGAGCGGGAAAGTGAATTCATCCCGACCGAAGAATCGACAGCAATGTTCGAAGGGTGGCATCAGGGCACCTATGTCGAGGCCGTGAAGGGCCAGTTCGATTTCAGCTATTCTTTCCAGTGGACGCACGCGCCGTACTGGATGTTCACGGACGTGCTGCCCTTCATGCTCATCGGGATGGCGCTGCTCAAATGGGGAGTCCTCTCGGCTGAGCGTAACGTGCGCTTCTACCGCCTGATGGTGCTGGTGGGTTATGGCATCGGCATACCGCTGGGGCTTTACGAACTTGGGCTGCTGGCCGCGGGAGATTATGGCCCGGTTGCCGCGGCGGAAGCTGGAAGGACATACCAGTTCAGTCGCCTTGCCATGGTGGCCGGGCATATCGGGCTGGTGCTAACGGTAGTGAAGCTGGGTCTCTTCAAGTGGCTCCAGCAGGGGTTCGCCGCTGCCGGCCAGATGGCGCTGACCAACTATATCGGCCAGACGCTGATCTGCACCTTCCTGTTCTACGGTTTCGGGTTCGGCCTCTATGGCCAGCTTGACCGTGCGCAGCTGTACATGCTGGTGGCGGCGATCGCCGTGGTCGAAATTGTGTTCAGCCTGATCTGGCTGCGCAACTACCGCTTCGGCCCGCTCGAATGGGTGTGGCGCTCGCTGACCTATTGGAAGCCGCAGCCGATGCGGCTCGGTGGCGGCGGGCCGCAGCCGGGCCAGATGCTGGGCGCGACCTGACCGCTACTTGCGCGTATCGATCGCCGGGCTGGGGTTGTCGTTCCACCACGGAACATCCAGCCACGGCCTGGCGTCGATCTCGTGGGTCCAGCAATTGCGCGGTTGCTGCGCGAGGTGCCAGTAGGTTTCGGCAAGCGCGCCAGGATCGACCACGCCGTCTTCGCCCTTGGCATCCTTGAATGCTTCGAACCTGTCGCCCAGCATCTTGCCCAGCGTATCGGGTGAATCGACCGCACCATCGACAATCACATGCGCAACATGCACGCCCTTGGGCGCGAATTCGGCATTGAGCGTCTGGCACAGCATGCGCCGCCCGCCCATCGCCGCGGCGTGGCTATGCTGGCCCGCATTGCCGCGCACCGCCGCCGTAGCAGACGTAACAAGCAGGGTGCCCTTGCCGCGTTCGACCATCGCCGGGAGCATCGCATGCGCGAGGCGAAACAGTCCGAAGCAGCCCAGCCTCCAGCCGAGTTCGAAGGTGCGGTGCGGCGTCTCTTCAAGGCTGCGGTTTCCGATCTGCGCGCCCAGATTGTAGAGCGCGCAATCGATGGGGCCGATGTCGCGTTCGACCCGTTCGACCAGTTCCTCGATCGTGCCGTCCTCGCTCGCATTGAGCAGCGTTCCGGTGGCCGAGCCGCCTGCTTGCTCGATCTGCGTTACCAGCCGGGCGAGGCCTTCCTCGTCGCTGCGGCGCGCCAGCACCGCATGATAGCCCCCGGCGACAAAGCGCGCGGCGGCGTGCCCGCCGATCCCCGCGCCCGCGCCGAGTACCAGGAATACCGGTTTGTCGCCTGCCATGCTGCGCTCTCCTTCGAAATTGTCGCGCGCAGGTTAGGCGAGCCCTCAGACCTTCGCCAGTGCCTGCTCGAAATCGGCGATCAAATCGTCCGGGTCTTCGATCCCGATCGAAATGCGCACGAGATTGTCAGTGATGCCGAGCGCGGCCTTGCGTTCGTCCGGCACCGAGAGGTGCGTCATCGAGGCCGGATGGCTGGCGAGGGTTTCGGTCCCGCCAAGGCTGACCGCGAGCTTGGCTACCTTGAGCGCGTCGAGGAAGGCGAAGGACTCAGCCTCGCCGCCCTTGATGAAGAGCGAGAAGGTCGAGCCGGCGCCGCTGCAATGCCGGTCGAAGATATCCTGCTGGCGCGCATCGCGGATGAAGCCGAGATAGCCCAGGCCTTCGACCTTGGGGTGGCTACGCAAATATTCGCACACTTTGGCGGCGTTCTCGCCCGCTCGCTGCATACGCAATTCGACCGTCTCGAGGCTGCGCAGCAGCATCCATGCGGTGTTGGGATCGGCGATGCCGCCCATGGTGTTGCGGAGTGCGCGGACCGGGTCCATCCACCTTTTGGCGCCGGAAACGCTGCCTGCGACAAGGTCAGAATGGCCGCCGACATATTTGGTGAGCGAGTAGCACACGATATCGGCACCATTGTCGATCGGGCGCTGCCATAGCGGGCCTAGGAAAGTGTTGTCGATCGCGATCGGTGTCACCGAAGGATCGAGCGCGGCGTCGCGCGCCGCCTTCACCGCTTCGACATCGACCAGCGCATTGGTGGGGTTGGCGGGGCTCTCGAGATAGATCATCGCGACCTTGCCGCCATTGGCTTCGGCCTGCGCCTTGGCCTTGGCCAGCACTGCGTCGATCTCTTCGCGGGTCGCGCCGGCGGGGAAGTCGACATAGGTCACGCCGAACTTGCTCAGCACGCGCGCAACGAAGCCTTCACTGGCTGCATAGAGCGGCCCCGAATGCACGATCACATCGCCCTGGCTGACAAAGGCCATCATCAGGATGCAGATCGCGGTCATGCCGCTGGAGAAGCTCAGCGCGTCTTCAGCCCCGTCCCAGATCGCCAGCCGGTCTTCGAGGATTTCCTGGTTCGGCCCGTTGAAGCGCGAATAGACCAGCCCTTCGGCCCCGCCCGCACGCTTGCCGGTAATGCCTTCGAAATGGCGTTTGCCCGCGGCAGCGTTTTCGAAGGCGAAAGTGCTGGTGAGGAAGATCGGCGGCTTGAGCGAACCTTCGGACAGCACCGGGTCATAGCCATAGCCCATCATCAGCGTGCTGGGTTTCATCTGGCGGCCGCCGATCGTGGTGATCGGCTCTTTCGGCTTGCGGCGTGGCGTGGGCTGGTCGACGGCGTCGATAGCGTCGGTCATGGATATTCCTCCCTGTGCGCGGGCGCTGCCGGATTGCCTCTTGGTCAAGGCCGCGTCCGCAACGCTCCTAGGAAGGCAGGAGCCGGTTAAGAGCCGTCCGGGCCGCCCGTTCCTAACCTCCGCAGGAACGCTTCTGCACCGGATGCCTGAAACGATGCCCGCGCGAATACCGCCATGCGAGGCACGCTTCAACCGGTTTCAAATGATATCAACCGGCGATCGACGCGACGCCCCAGACCAAACCGACGATCATGGCGATGCCGAGGATGTCGAGCCCCAGGCCAGCGCCGACCATGCGCTCGATCCGGATTCGACCCGTCGCCCAGGCGATGGCGTTCGGCCCGGTCCCGGCGGGAAGCATGAAGCCCCAGCTGGCG
Source organism: Altererythrobacter litoralis (assembly GCF_036324225.1). Classification (NCBI taxonomy): domain Bacteria; kingdom Pseudomonadati; phylum Pseudomonadota; class Alphaproteobacteria; order Sphingomonadales; family Erythrobacteraceae; genus Altererythrobacter; species Altererythrobacter litoralis. The sequence continues at coordinate 219,250 of NZ_JAZDQV010000003.1, read as the reverse complement.
GCGATTGCCGCAGGCATGGCGAGCAGGATCGGGTCTGCCCCCAGCGCAACGATCAGGCTCGCGACTACCGGAATGATCCCGCTGGCTGTCGCGACATTGCTCGCGAACTCGGTCACCAGCACTACCATTGCCACGATCGCCAGCGCAACCAGCGGCAAGGGCACATTGCTGAGCGGGAGCAGTGCCTGCCCCAGCCACTCGGCGAGGCCCGACGCCTGCATCCCGGCAGCTAGCGCCAATCCGCCGCCGAACATCATGATCACGCCCCATGGTGCGCGGTCGGCTTCCTTCCACTCAAGCAGCGGCCGCCCGGTGCCGTCGGGGATCAGGAACAGTGCAAGCCCGGCGAGGATGGCGATCGTCCCGTCTTCCCAACTCCCGCCTGGCAGGTAGGGCTCGACCAGCGGCACGCTCATCCACGCGACGAAGGTCAGCGCGACGAGCGGCACCAGTCGCTTCTCAGGCATTGTCCAGGCCGCATGCGTGTCGATTGCTACCCGCGCCTTGGCGACGTCGAAGGGGTGCGCGGCGACCTTCTGCGTCCGGGCGACGATCCACGCGGCGAGCGGGACGCCGACGATCACGATCGGCATGCCATAGAGCGACCACTCGGCGAAGCTGATCCGCACCCCGGCGATGGTGTCGAGCAGGCCGACTGCAATGGCGTTGGTGGGCGATCCGACCACGGTGCCGAGCCCGCCGATACTCGCGGCAAAGGCGATCCCCATCGGCAGAGCACCTGCGAGCCCCTCCTTGTCCTCATCGGGAACCCCGCCGCCCGCCAGCACCGCCAGCGCCATGGGCATCATGATGAGCGCGGTCGAAGTGTTGGAGATGAGCATGGAAAGCAGTGCCGCGCTGATCATGAAAGCAAGCAGCAATTGCGTTTGCCCGCCGCTTGCGCCGACCATGCGCAGGATGGCGAGGCTCAGCCGTTTGTGGAGGCCGGTGCGCTCGATCGCCAGCGCGATGAAGGCGCCGCCCAGGATCAAGAACAGGATCGGCGAATAATAGCTTGAGGCGACTTCGCGCGCGCTGCCTACTCCGCCGAACGGCAGGACAATGAACGGAAGCAGCGCCGTTGCCGTGAGCGGGATCGCCTCGGTCATCCACCACGCCGCCATCCACACGACCAGCCCCGCGACCAGCCATGCCGCGGCTGGCATGCCGGCGGGCGGCGCGGTCAAGGCAGTCACCGCAAAGGCCAGCGGTCCAAGTATCAACCCGATGCGTTTGGCAGTCATTCTGCTCCCCCGTTGCGACGCTGATGCGTGCTGGCGAGGGGGTAACAAGTCCACACGCCTCGGCACAAGGCCAAAGCATTGTCGGAAAGCAGAATTATCCGGTGGCTATTCGACTTCGACCGGGTTCCCGTCGGCATCGGTCTGCCCGATGATAACGCGGCCAAGGCGGCCTCGCTTAATCAGTGCATTGACCTTGACGGACCGCTCCTGAACGAAACGTAAAACGTTTTGCGGAATTCGCGAACTGATCGGCGAACAATCGCCCATGCCGGTCTGGCCGCCGCCCGCGCCACCGCAGCTTTCGACATTGCTGTAAATCGGGGTGCGCTCGCCGCCGGCAAGGTCGGCGATGTCGTGCTCGTAGATCGAGGCGTTGACGGGACCGGTCTTGGCCAGGATCGACTGCACATCATCGTCGGCGTGATGCCGGATATGCTCGCGCAAGGATTCGGGCCAGTCGGCGAAGAAAAAGGGTCGGGCCTCTTCGTATATCTCGGAAACCAGCAGCGTGTCGCCGCTCGATTGGACGCCGCGCAGGGAGTTCACGAATTCATTGGCCGAGAGTTCAAGCAAGGCGCCGACATTTTCGCCGTTAAAGGCGTTGGACTGCAGCGAAGGACCGCCGATTTCCCCGCGGAAAAAGCCGTAGATCACGTTCGGCTCCTTCCAGTTGGGATAGACAATCCGAGTACGGATGTCGCGCGGGCTCAGGGCCACGCCCCTGATCGTAAGGATGGGCGCTTCGTCGAGCGACCGGCCATCGATCTTGATGCTGCGCGGCTGCCTGACAGGATAGGCGCGGGCGATCTGTTCGACCATCGCCACGTTGTGCAAATTGATCCAGAAGGCCAGCTGTTCGTTACGCGGCATGCTGCCGATATCGACTGTGTTGCCGATGTGCTCGAGGTCTTTGCGGTATTCGGTCAGCGTCTCGATCACTTCGGGTTCCAGCATCGAGAATACGACCCGGTTGCCTTCGAGCCGGTACCTAGACGTATGGCCGTAGACCAATCTCGATCCGACATCCGCGTCCGGCCGGAAGGCATTCTCGCGCAGCGACGGCCCCAGTTCGAGCACGAAGAAATCGAGCGCCTGGTCCCAATGGCTGAAATCGAACCTTGTCGCCCTGCCTGAGGGGTGAGGGACGAACTGCGCGATCGCTTGGCTGGTCGGCGCATCAGAAGTCTCGGCATAGGCCGTCGCTGTGAAAGCAAGGGCGACGATGCCGACACCGGCAAGCAGCGACTTAAGCATAACGGCTCCAATCGGGGTACTGAATGGGCAAACGCGCAATCTGGCGTTCCGTGCCCAGGGGGGTGCAAATCTTTACGCCGCTAAAATAAACGATCCCAATGAACCATCAATGACTTCGGTCGACTAACACAAGTCGCTCGTCGAGCCGTTTGGCACCAGGAAAGAGAAAAGGGCGCGCCTTTCGGACACGCCCCTTGCTCGGTTCCAGAATGGCGGCATCGGTTTACTTCGGAGCTAGCACCATTAGCATCTGGCGGCCTTCGAGCCGCGGGAAAGCTTCGACCTTGGCGATCTCTGCCACATCGTCCTGCACCCGCTTGAGCAGGTTCATGCCGAGTTCCTGGTGCGCCATTTCGCGGCCGCGGAAACGCAGGGTGACCTTCACCTTGTCGCCATGCTCGATGAACTTGTTCACATTGCGCATCTTCACGTCATAGTCGTGCGTGTCGATGTTGGGACGCATCTTGATCTCTTTGATCTCCTGCGTCTTTTGGGTCTTGCGTGCAGCGTTGGCTTTCTTCTGCGCCTCGTAGCGGTACTTGCCCACATCGAGGAACTTGGCCACCGGCGGATCGGCGTTGGGAGAAACTTCGACGAGGTTGAGGCCGAGTTCGTTGGCCTGCTCGATCGCTTCGCGGGTGTACATCACGCCAAGGTTTTCACCTTCGTGATCGATCACGCGTACCTTGTCGGACTGGATAAATTCATCGTAGCGCGGGCCGCTCTTGATAGGCGGGGCCAGCGAACGCCGGGGTGGACGGGCTATGGGGTTTTCTCCTGTTTCAGCCTTGATTCTGTGGCCGCTATGTAGGGACAAACGGGGCCGAACGCTAGGGGTTACGCGGCTTCGCGCCAAAGCGGCAATTGCACCAGCTTTCCCCTCGCCGGAAGCACCGCATCGATCCGGCTGGCGGGCATCAGCGCAGCACGGATTTCGGGTGCGCCCGCGTCCATCCCGCCGGTGAGCGCACCGAAGGCCGGCAGGATCATCCGGTCAGATTTCCCGGCACCACGGCTCACCACCGCGCAGGGGCGGCTGATATGCCGGTCGCGCACTTTCACCCGCACCTTGGGATGGAAATGGCCCGAAAGCTCAGGGCGTGCCTCTCCCGATTGCGCTTCATGCCGCAGGATCACGCCGCCCAACTCGAGCTCTTCCACCAGCGTACCGCCGAAACCGCGTTGCATCTGCCCGTCATGGTTGCCGGTGATCCATACCCAGTCCAGCGCACGGGTCAGCGCCTCAAGCATGCCTGCAGCATAGGGATCGAGCCGCGAAGTGCCACCCTCATCGTGGAAATTGTCACCCAGGGTAATCACGCGCCGCGCGCCGGTCTGCCTGACTGCATCGGCCACGCGCTCCAGCGTCTCGCGGCTGTCATAGGGCGGAAGCATCTGGCCATGGCGCGCATAAAAGCTCGCCTTTTCGAGGTGCAGATCGGCCACCAGCAAGGCCTGCTCGCGCGGCCAGTACAGCGCGCGCCCCTCGGCCAGCAGCAATTCGTGGCCGGCAAATTCCATCGGGGCGAACGAAAGGGGAACCATCGCTCTCACTTGCCGCGCCCCGCGCGCTTTGGCAAGGGGATGCCATGACCGATTGGACACCCTACACCGCCCGCGCGCAGCAATGGTTCGAAAGCCTGCGCGACCAGATCTGCACCGAATTCGAAACGATCGAGCGCGAGGCCGGATCGGACGCAGCCTTCGAATATACGAGATGGAACCGCGAGGAAGCGGGCAATCCCGATCCCGGCGGCGGCACGCGGGGCCTGATGAAAGGCAAGGTGTTCGAGAAGGTCGGGGTCAATGTCTCGACCGTGAAGGGCAATTTCAGCAAGGAATTCGCCGCGACCATCAATGGCGCGAGCGCCGAGGAACCGGGCTTCACCGCCACCGGCATCAGCCTGGTTGCGCATATGGCCAACCCGCATGTGCCCGCGGTGCATATGAACACGCGCTTCCTGACGACCCAGGCGGCGTGGTTCGGCGGCGGGGCGGACCTCAATCCGCCGCTCCCTTATGAAGAGGACACGGCGGATTTCCACGCGCGCTTTCGCGCGGCCTGTGCGGCGCACAATCCGACCTATTACGAACGCTTCAAGAAATGGGCTGACGACTATTTCTTCATCCCGCATCGCGGGGTGCATCGCGGCGTAGGCGGGATCTTCTACGATCACCTCGAATGCACCGACGAGGCGGCGTTCGAGCGCAATTTCGCCTTCACCCAGGATGTCGGGAAGGCATTTCTCGACATCTTCCCGCAACTCGTGCGGCGGCGGATGGGCAGCGAGTTCACGCCCGAAGAAAAGCAGACCCAGCTGCAATGGCGCGGGCGCTATGCTGAATTCAACCTCGTTTACGACCGGGGCACGCTGTTCGGGCTCAAGACCGGCGGCAATGTCGATGCCATTCTCATGAGCCTGCCGCCTGAAGCGGTGTGGAGCTGAATCCTCCGCCGCGATGAGGGCCGCCCCTGCGGGCTGCGCGCACATTGCTTCCGCGCATCCGAGAATTTCCGCATTGCAATAAGCCCCGCTGCACCGCACATTCAGGGCACGATGCTTCGCCAATACGAACTTGTTGAACGGGTCCTCGGTTACGACCCGGACGCCGATGAGGCGGCGCTCAACCGCGCCTATGTCTACACGGTGCAGAAGCATGGTACGCAGCGGCGCGCCAGCGGCGATCCCTATTTCAGCCATCCGGTCGAAGTTGCCGGGCTGATGACCGATCTGAAGCTCGACCAGCAGACCATCATCACCGCTCTGCTGCACGATACGGTCGAAGACACGCTGGCCACGATCGAGGATATCGAAGCCAATTTCGGCACCGATGTCGCGCGGCTGGTCGACGGCGTGACCAAGCTCTCGAAGATCGAGCATATGGCCGAGAACGAGCGCGCGGCGGAGAATTTGCGCAAGTTCCTGCTGGCGATGAGCGAGGACATTCGCGTCCTGCTGGTCAAGCTGGCTGACCGCTTGCACAACATGCGCACGCTGCATTTCATCAAGTCGCCGGAGAAGCGCCAGCGCATCGCGCGCGAGACGATGGATATTTACGCCCCGCTCGCCGAGCGGGTGGGCATGTATGAATACATGCGCGAGATGCAGTTACTCGCCTTCGAGCAGCTTGAGCCCGAGGCCTATGCCACGATCACGAAGAAGCTCGAGGAACTGCGCAGCCAGGACGGCGGGCAGGTCGATGCGATTGCGCTCAAGGTCAAACAGCGGCTCGCCGAAGCGGGGCTCAAGGTCGAGGTCTCGGGCCGCGAGAAACATCCCTATTCGATCTGGAAGAAGATGGCCGAACGCCATGTCAGCTTCGAACAGGTGACCGATATCATGGCCTTCCGCGTGATCTGCGACACCGAGGCGGATTGCTATGCCGCCATGGGCGTGCTGCATACCACGTGGCAGTTCCTGCCGGGCAAATTCAAGGATTACATCTCGACGCCCAAGAGCAACGGCTACAAGTCGCTCCACACTTCGTTGATGTATGAGAATTCGATGCGGGTGGAGGTGCAGATCCGCACCCGCGCGATGCATATGACCAACGAGTTCGGGCTGGCTGCGCATTGGGCCTACAAGCAAGGTGACCGGCCTGACGGGCAGGTCGGCTGGCTGCGCGACCTGATCGAAATCGTCGATGCCAGCCATGATGCTGAGGAACTGCTCGAGCACACGAGGCTGGCGATCTACCAGGACCGCATTTTTGCCTTCACACCCAAGGGCGGGTTGTTCCAGCTCCCCAAAGGGGCAACTCCGGTCGATTTCGCTTTCGCGGTGCATACCGATCTGGGCGCGCAAGCGGTGGGCGCGAAGATCAACGGGCGGCACATGCCGCTGCGCACGCCGCTGGCGAATGGCGATGTGGTCGAAATCATCAAGAGCAAAACTGCGGAGCCGCAGCTTTCGTGGCTCGGCTTCGTCGTGACCGGCAAGGCGCGCGCGGCGATCCGTCGTGCGGTGCGGCTCAAGGAGCGCGCCGAAATCGCCGAAATCGGCCGCAAGCTGTTCGACGAGATCGCCACCAAGGTGCCTGCGCGGATCGGCAAGAAGGCCGTGCGCGAAGCCGTAAAACGGCTTGAGCTGATCGACGAGGAAGACCTGATGTTCGCGATTGGCGCGGCGCGCCTGACCGACCGCGAAGTGATGGAGGCGCTGGTGCCAGGCTGCACCAACGATCTCGGCGACGATGACGACTGGACCCGGCGCGAGCACCAGATCTCGATCCGCGGGCTAACTCCCGGCGTCGGCTTCCACCTCGCCGAATGCTGCCACCCCGTGCCGGGCGACCGGATCGTGGGGCTCCGCAAGAAGGGCGAGCCGGTGGAAGTGCACTCGATCGGCTGCTTCAAGCTTGCCAATGGCGTCGATGCCGACTGGCTCGACCTCAGCTGGGGCCGTCGCTCGCAGGGTGCGGTCGGCCGCTTGCGCGTGACGCTGTATGACCGGCCCGGCACGCTGGCCGAGATGGCGGGGATTTTCGCGCAAAACCATGTGAACGTGAAGGCGCTCGACCAGGTCGAGACCGACCATCCATTCACCACCTATGAGATCGACAGCGAAGTGCAGGATTTGGCGCACCTTACGCGCATCCTCAGCGCCTTGCGAGCGAGTGACGCAGTCGCACAGGCAGAACGGATCTAGGAGGCGCGCTTGGCCCGGGTCATCGGCATCGACCATGTCCAGCTGGCGATGCCGCATGGCGGCGAATACGAAGCGCGGCAGTTCTTCGTCGATGTGCTGGGCATGGTTGAAGTGCCCAAGCCCGCGCATCTCGCGATCAGCGGCGGCTGCTGGTTCTCCAGCGGCACGGCGCATATCCATTGCGGGGTCGAGCAGGATTTCCTCCCGGCGCAGCGCGCGCATCCCGCATTGCTGGTCGACGATCTGGCCTCGCTGGTTACTCGGCTCGAAGAAAGCGGCATTCCCTTTACGCCGGGCAAGCCGCTGAAGGGCTATCGGCGGGGGGATGTCGCGGACCCCTTCGGCAACCGTATCGAATTGATGCAGAAGCTCTAGAGCAGTTCCAGCTCCACGCAGACCTGATCGCCGGCGACAATGTCTTCGGCTCGCATCACCTTGCGGCTAACGAGAAGTATCCACTCGCGTCTTTGTCGCCCTATCGCTTCGCTACTTGAGGGCAGGGACTCCTTTTGCGGGAAGACGGAACTCTTCCATTCGGTGTCGCCGATGCGCGCCATGACCTTGACCGAGCCGAAGCCGCGCTGTCTGCCATATTCGAGCCGATAGAGCCGCGCATGCATCGCGATTGTTTCGGCAGCTTCACCGGTGATGACAAGCAGGTGCCAGGTGCCGCGATCGCCCTGCCAGCGGGTGAGCGGGGCGGTGTGGCTAACCCGTTCACCCTGAGCTTGTCGAAGGGTCACTCGCTCGGCACGCGCCGCACCGGCACCGGGATATTGCAGATGTCCGCGCCGCCTGCCGGATGGATGAAAAAGGCGTCGCGGCGGTTGGCGCGCGCCTCGGCATAGCGGGCGAAACTTTCGCTTTCGGTGCTCAGGTACTCGAAGGCGGGTTGTGGGAGTCCTTGCTGGCCTACCGCTTCGCTACTTGAGGCCGGGAGATCACTCACCATCCGAACGGTAAGGATCGGTGTGCGCTTGTCCTTTTCGAAATCGGCGTAGAAGCCCAGCTCGCCCTTGCCGCGCGGCAACGAGGAAAGGTGTTCCATCCCCTCGACCACACGACCGACCAGCGCGATATTGCGATCAAGGTGCCGCGGCGCATGGCCGATCACCGTGTAGAGTTCCGCGCCAGATCCCGTGTCGGGCGAGAGATTCCGACCGACCCCGACCATACCGTAGCAATGGACTGGTGCCGCCTCGTCAGCGATCGAGTTTGAAAACCCAAGTGTGATTGGCCAACCTTCAAAATGAAAGGGAGTCACTTGGTATGCGTCGCCTAGGTATACGGAGATCTCCTTTGGGCCATCGTTAGCGTTGGCCGCTTTGTTGCGAGCAAATGCCGCGCTGATGGCGTTAGAGAGAGGGATAAGGTTTCTGACAACGTACTCGTCCTCCCCCATCACCTTCATACCCTCGGGCAGCTTCTTCGTTTCGCCTTCGGCCTCGGGGTTGTCGTAATTGGGGTCGCCCCACTGCACGACGTAATTGTCCTGCACGCGGTTGATGCTGATGTTGTCGAACCAGCCGCTGCGCGCGAGCAGCTTGATATTGTGCACCCAGCCCTTGCTGAAGGGCGGTGGCATCAACTGGATCACCACCCGGCGCGGGTTGCCTTCGGCATCGGGGGCGAGGTCCATCACCAGCAGCTCATCCGCCGGGATCCGCACCCAGTCCGATTGCGGCGCAGCGGCGACGATCTCGTTGGGCGAGGGGACTGTTGGCGCACTTTCCCGGGCCAGAGCGGTTGCGGAGAAGGCGAGGGCCGATGCGGCGCAAACGATGAGCGTGATCATGGTGGCTTGTTTGCCACCGGTTTGGCGCTTGCGAAAGGGGGAGCACCCAGCTATCCGCGCCGGTCTGTCTCAGGCCTCAAGTAGCGCACCGCGCGGTAGGCCAACAACGGGGCACGCGGAGCAGTGGCCGAGTGGTCGAAGGCGCACGCCTGGAAAGTGTGTATACGGTAACCCCGTATCGAGGGTTCGAATCCCTCCTGCTCCGCCACCCACCCCCGACATTGGTCTCTGTTAACAGGGTAGCGGTGTAAGCGTCGGAAGTGTGGGCGTCATTCGGGCCCAATCCCTCGACCTGCCCGAGTTTGAGCTAAGTCTCCGGCGATATCGGGGATGGATTTGGCGGCCTGTCTCTGCGCCGTTCACAATCGGTTGGGTTTCCCTGCTTTCAGGGAATTTGCAGGGAATATTGGAAACATCTGGCCCAAATCAGGCTGTTTGAACCGGTCCGCGCCAAGATACTGGAGATTTACCCCTGTAAAATCAGTTGCCTGGATGAGACGAAACGCGGTTTCCCTGCTGTTCGAATATCAGGGAATTTAATTGCATGAGCAGGGAATTGATTGGGTGCGATCAGGCAACGGGTTCTCGATAGCAGGGAGCCTCAATCGGCCTTGAAACCCAGCATCCTGCGCTGCTCTTTCCAGCTGATTGGCAGGTTGGCTTTGACCAGGCGCTCGAGGTTGAGGCCTGGCGGCTGGGCGCCTTCGACGATCGCTCGCTGGATATCGGGGGCGAGGAAGGCGAGGCGCTGGATGCGGCTATCATAAGGTGAGGATGGTGCTGTCTCGACCAGCGGCATGCCGCGCTCCCTTGAGGTCATGCCATGCGCGCGCCGTAAAGCTGCGATCAGCGTTCGGTCGCGTTGACGAGGATTGCGCTTTCCGACGATGATATGGCGCTTGCCGCCGCGTAGCGGCAGGGCAAGCTCGACCTCGATGACGGTGCGCTGCCTGCTTGCCGAGACAATGCGCTCACCTTCTTCCAACACATGGGCAAACGCGATCGCGTGGTCGCCGCTGAGCGAGACAAGTAATCCGTGCGCGGTGAGGCGAACCTCTTGAAGGAATGTCAGCGGATCATCGACCCTCGGCAGCCAGCGCGTGAGCAACTCGCTGATGATCGCATCGAGCCTTGCGCCCGGAAGCCGGCGGACTTGATCATCATCAGGTGCCTTCTGGCCCTGCTGGAGCGAGGCCGAGACATAATAGCGGTAGAGTTTGCCATGACGGTTGCGGGCAAAGGCCGGGGTCATGGGTTCGCCAACTGTATCGAAGAGCTTTCCCGTGAGTGGAGCCTTGGCAACCGTGCGCTCGATGCTTGCGGCCCGCCGCCTCGAGTTCGCATCGAGCTGCTCCTGCACCTTGTCGAACAGGTCCTGGTCGATGATTGCGGTATGCTCGCCCTGGTGGGTCTCCCCCTTGTGGGTGATGAGGCCGAGATAGGTCTTGTTCCTCAGGAGATGGAACAGCGCGCCGCGGCTGAAGTGCGATCCGCCCAGCACCTTGCCCTTTTGGGTTACGTGCCGCTTGGAGGTGATACAGCCTGCTTCAAGTTCGCGCTGCAAGGTGTAGACCGAGCCCAGCGCGAGGTAGCGGTTGAAGATGTGCCCCACGCGTTCGGCCTCTTCCTCGATCAGCCTCAGCGTGCGTGATCCCGGTGCGGGGATATCATAGCCCAGCGGCGGCAGGCCGCCCATCCACATGCCGCGGGCCTTGGAGGCGGCGATCTTGTCGCGGATCCGTTCGCCGGTGACCTCGCGTTCGAACTGCGCGAAGGAGAGGAGCACGTTGAGCATCAGCCTTCCCATTGAGCTCGTGGTATTGAACGACTGTGTGACCGAGACAAAGCTGACGCCTGCCTTCTCGAAGATCTCGACGATGCGCGCAAAGTCGGTGAGCGAACGGGTCAGCCGGTCGATCTTGTAGACCACCACCACATCGATCTCACCCGCTTCGATATCGGCAAGCAGGCGCATGAGGCCGGGGCGCTCCATGTTGCCCCCTGAGAAGCCGCCATCGTCGTAATGCTCAGGGATGAGTGACCAGCCTTCGCCGGCCTGGCTCGCGACATAGGCGTCGGCAGCAACGCGCTGGGCATCCAATGAGTTGAAGTCCTGATCGAGGCCCTCTTCGCTCGACTTGCGTGTATAGACCGCGCAGCGGATCTCGTCCGGTCTGGTCGTGCCCATAGCTATTGCCTGAGGCCAAAGAAGCGCGGCCCGTTCCAGCGGATACCGGTGATCGCTCGGGCAGCAGCTGAAAGCGAAGGATAGAGCTGGCCCTCCCAGCGGAAGCCATGCTCATCGACCACCACTTCAATCTTCCTACCATTCCAGTTGCGAGAGAGCTGGGCGCCGATACCGAGCTCCTTGCCTTCAGGCTCGACCGAGCCACTTCGGGCAAGCGCCTTCCTGGTTTCCGCGTCGAGACCGCCGAAGGCCTCAGCCTGCACCCGCCACGCCAGCTGTAACCGCATAAGCGGCAGCGAGCGCAGTTGTGGAGGGGCGTCAAAGCGCCGCCTCCATAGTGCGCGCAGCTGATCGAGCTCCATCTCGCTTATGGCTGCAACCAGTTCCTCGACATCGGCAGTCATGCCGATTTGCCTGCGCGGTAGCGGCGCACGCCATCGATCTTCTCCGAGATAATGGTGAGCCCGCGCTTCTTCAGTGCTCCGGCCATGACGCCGCGCACCGAGTGCGCTTGCCATCCGGTGGCTGTCACCATCTCGGCGATGTTCGCGCCGTCCTTGCGCATCAGTAGCACCTCGAGCTGGTCGAGCTTGCTCGCCGATCTGGTAGTCGTGTTGGTCATGGTTAGTCTCCGGTGATGCAGCGACCAAAATGGCCGTCGTCACCGGGACAAGCCCGGCTTGCCGGGCGCACCGACAGCAATGCTCAGCTTCGGGGCGAAGTCCAGTCAAACCCTGGAGGCAGGGCTGGATTACCGTTCGTGGCTAGATCGTCCGCTTTCGAGAACCTGTCCAATAGCAGGCAATGTCCGCGATTGGGTGGAAAGCGGACGTTGTCAGGCGGTGCTAGCCGTGCAAGAGTGCACAAGTGTCAGGACCATTTTCTCTCGATAGCAAGTGACCAAAAGCACATCGCTTCGCCACGTCGTCCTTCCAACTGCACTAGCTTTGGGGGTTCCCTCAACCGTGCTCGCTCAAGACTCTGCCCTCTGGACCAACGATGCCTTTGTGCATGATGCGCAAAGAGAACTAGTCAACGATGGTGCTGCTTATTTCGCGATGCGCGAAGAGGCGATTTCCCTTGTTCGTGCTGAGAACTGGGCGGAAGCAAAACCCTTGTTGGAGAGCCTGACATCGCAATATGCAGACGACGGAAACACTTGGTATCTCCTCGGACTGACTTGCCTTCAAACAGGAGATTGGACGGACGCGATATCGGCCATGGAGAAGGCTCTGTCGCTCGGTGCAAGCATTCATGCAATCCCCACAGGCTCACCCCCGTCCAATGACATCATGGTCAGGATTGCTGAAGCCTATGCCGCCATGGGGGACAGTGAGAACGCGTTGGTCTGGGCCGACAAGGCCCTTGCCGCACGCTATGATGATCGGCCGTTTCTGGGTGGCAGGCCGCATCTAGCCAATGCGCTTACCGAAGAGCAGTACCAGCGCCTCCTCGGCACCTACCTCCCTGCTAACATCTCTAGGGATGAAGGCTGGCGGTCGGACCTGAGAACACTCGTATCGGAAATTGCGCGTCTCCACGTGGCTCCTTCAAAATTGCCGATGAGCAGCGAAGAAATCGCGCAGCGCGTCGCAGAGATTGACGCAGAAATTCCTTCGCTGAGCGATCAGCAGGTTGTCTTCCGCTTCATGGAACTAGTGGGTGCTCTGGGCAGCGGTCACAACCTAATCTTACCGACAGGAGCCGCACATGGCTCCTTCACTCGCCTTCCGCTCGAGTTCTACTGGTTTGTCGATGGCTTGTATGTCGTCGGTGCCAATGAAGAGCACAAGAGGTGGGTAGGATATCGAGTCGAGCAGATTGGCAACGTTTCAGCAACCGAAGCGCTGGAACGGACGCAAGCCGTGAATGCGCGCGACAACAATATGCAGAAGCTCTGGCTGGCACCTTACTACGTGAGCCTGCCCGAATTGCTTGTATCTCTGGGGATCGCGAACAGTGGTCCCGGCGTTGATTTGTCTTTGAGCCACGAGGGTGAAAAGTACCAGCTATCGCTTTCCGGCACCGACTGGAATTTTACCGGCTTTCCGCGCTTGCCTTCCTTGGATCGGGAAGCTCAACCGCTCTATCTTTCACATCGTGACCGCCTCTACTGGTCCGAAACCCTACCAGAGCATGATGCAATCTTCGTGCAGTTCAACTGGGTTCAGGAGTATGAACAGCAGAACCTTGCGAGCTTTAGTCGGTCGCTCATTGAGAGCATCGAGAGCACAGGAGCCAACAACCTGATCCTTGACCTGCGGCACAACCAAGGCGGGAACGGTGCAATCCTGCCACCTTTGTTTCGGGTGTTGAGCTATTTCGAAGGCGCACGGCCTAAGGGCAGGATCTTTGTGATAGCAGGTCGCGGTACATTTTCAGCGGCCCATAACCTTCTGACCGATATCGACCTGCATACAAACGCGATCATCGTCGGCGAGCCAAGCGGGTCACGCCCAAATGCGATCAGCGAGGCAGGTTGGTTCCAGCTGCCCTATAGTGGCCTGCGTGGTCTGATCTCGTCGCAGTTTCACCAGCGTTCCGAAGCTGAAGACCACCGTATCTGGATTGCACCAGATGTTCCGGTCGTAATGACGTCGGCAGAGTACTTCGCAGGCACTGACCCGGCCATGGAGGCCATTGAGCGCATTATCGCTGCAGACTAGTCCGCGATGTCTGCAACTGGGTCGTTAGCGGAACGTCTGCTTTACTCACTCAGGTGCTGATGAGCGGACAGTCCGCAATCGGCCCAATTCCGCTCATCCAGAATGATAATGCGATCTATGCGAAATGTTCGGATAAGCTGAGTTCGAGTTCGGCTGACAACGCCGGCGGCGGAGCAGGAAGGCCGGTCTGCAGATCCATCGGACCGAGTTTGGGCCTTATGAGGCCTGCGTCAAACTTCCCTTCGCAGATGCAACAATTTTCGTCGGGTGCGGCGGATGTTCGCAATCCTTCGCCCTATTGCAGCGTGACCCGGTCGTCGTCGCCGTCGCGGCGACCATAGAAATACATCAGCTGGATCAGCAGTTCGCAGCGCGCGGGCAGGTCGGGCGCTTCGAGCAGTGCCTGCTTGCTGGCCGGATCGAACGGCGCGATCTGCGCCACGCCGTTGATCAGCGTTTCATCGTCGAGCCGCTCGACCGAGGCCCAGTCGACGCTGTAGCCCTGGTTGTCGGCAAAGCGCCGCGCTTCGCGCTCGAAACCGGCGCGTTCGACCGCCGAGAGGACGGCGTCCTCGTCTTCCTCAATCAGTTCGGCTTCGACCTGGCGGAACGCAGTCGTGACGTCGAGTTCGCGGATGATGCGGAAGCGCGCCTGGCCTTCGAGCACGAGGTTGTAGCGCCCGTCGTCCATCGCTTCGATCTCGCCGATCCGCCCGACGCAACCGATCGAATAGAGCGGCGCGCCTTCGACCGGGCGTTGCGGCTGGATCATCGCGATGCGGCGGTCGCGCACCAGCGCGTCACCCACCAGCGCGCGATAGCGCGGCTCGAAGATGTGCAGCGGCAGCTGCAGCCCGGGGAACAGGATCACGCCGGGAAGGGGGAAGATCGAGAGGCGCGTCGTCACAGCCTCAGCCGAACAGGATCTGCGAAAGCCGCCTGCGCGCGGCCTTCACCCATTCGTCCTCCAGCCCGACCGCTTCGAAGATCTTGAGCAGCTTGGCGCGCGCGGCGCCTTCGTTCCATTCGATGTCGCGGGCGATCATGGCCAGCAGCGTGTCGGCCGCGTCATCGCGTGCACCGGCGGCAAAGGCGGCCTCGGCGAAGGCGAACTGCTTGTCCATGTCATCGGGGGCGGCTGCCGCGGCTTCGCGCAGCGCGGCCAACTCGCTGTCATCGACCTGGCTCGCGGCGAGTTCGAGCGCGCTCTTCGCCGCCGCCATCGCCGGATCCTGCTGGATCGCCGGATCGAGCGCATCGAACACCTGCTGCGCATTCGGTGCTTCGCCTGCCGCCACCAGCGCGCGGATCAGCCCGGCATGCGCGGGCACATTGTCGGGCGCCATTTCGACCACTTGTGCAAAGATCGTTGCGGCGCGCGCGCCATCACCATCGGCCAGCACCTGTTCGCCCATTGCGACGAACTGGCTGACATCCTGCTGCGGTGCTCCGCCGTCCGCGCCGGCCTGTACCGGCAGTTGCGCCAGGATCTGGTCGAGCATCTGCTTCAACTGCGACTCGGTGCGCGCCTGCGTCAGATCGGCCACCGGCTGGCCCTGGAACATGGCGTAGACGGTCGGGATCGAGCGCACCTGGAACTGCGCGGCGATGAACTGTTCCTCGTCGACATTGACCTTGACCAGCACCACGCCCTTGTCGGCATATTCGGCCGCGACCTTTTCCAGCAGCGGCGCCAGCGCCTTGCACGGCCCGCACCATTCGGCCCAGAAATCGAGCACGACGAGCTTGCTCATCGAAGGTTCGACCACGTTCTTGCGGAACCGGTCGACCGCTTTCTGCTCGTCGAGATTGAGACCCATGCTTGCCACGCTGCGTGCTCCTGATTCGTGCGGGACGGCACGATTGTGCCGGGATTGCGCTGCCCTCATGTGGGGCGGATCGCGCGGATGTGAAGGGTGAATGTGGCCTTGCGCATGCGACTCTGCAAGCGCGACATTTTCCGCTTGCGGCTCTGCTCGCCCGCTGCTAATCGCGCCGCCTCCCCAGCGATGGAGTGCCATTCGGGCCACATTGCGGAGCGCCAGTGAGCGGGCGTAGCTCAGGGGTAGAGCACAACCTTGCCAAGGTTGGGGTCGAGAGTTCGAATCTCTTCGCCCGCTCCATTTTCTTCGACAGCGTCAAAGCGGAATCGCGTGCAGCAATGCACGCCGATGCCGTTTGCCGTTTAGGCTGCCCCCTTCGTCGATTGGGCAAAAAGGGAACTTGCGCTCCGCCGGGGAGTTGCTATCTGCAATGTTACATCATTACATTGCTTTCCCGGTCGCATTTCCCACAAAGAGGCTTTTCGTGGTTCTTTCGCGCACCCCCCATGTTTCCCGCTTTGCCACGGCCAGCGTGCTGGCGCTTTGCTTCGCTTCCCAACCGGCATTCGCTGAAGGGGAAAGCCTGACGCAGGATGCAACGCAGTCTGAACAACGGCAGGATGTCGAGGACGACTTGCACGATCGCCGGGTCGACTACCAAGGCAATATCGTCGTCAGCGCCACCGGCCTGCAGCAGCTTGACGTGCTGGCGGGCACTTCGGTGCTCGAAGGCGGAGAACTGCAGCGCAACCTTGCCGGCCAGATCGGTGAAGTGTTGGTCAAGCTGCCCGGCGTTTCCGCCACAGGCTTCACCCCCGGCGCCTCGCGTCCGGTCCTGCGCGGCTTCCAGGGCGAGCGCGTACGCGTGCTGGTTGACGGGCTTTCGACCAGCGACGTCTCCAACACTTCGGTCGATCACGCCACCACGATCGACCCGCTGACTTCGGAACGGATCGAAGTGCTGCGCGGCCCCGCCGTGCTGCTCTATGGCAGCCAAGCGATCGGCGGCGCGGTGAACGTGGTCGACAAGCGCATCCCGCGCCGCGTGCCCGACGAGCCGGTCCATGTCGACGGGATGGCGAGCTGGGATTCGGCCTTCGACCTCGCCGAATTCGGCGCATCGGTCGACGTGCCGCTCGGCCAGCGCTTCGTGGTGCATGCCAGCGGCAGCTGGCGCGACACCAACGACATGGAGATCCCGGGATATGCAGTCGCTCCGGAATTGCGCGCGGACCTGCTCGCCGATGCGGACGAAGAGGAAGAAGAGGGCCATCTGGAGCTGGCGGACGAGCTGCGCGAAGCGGCCAACCAGCGCGGCGTTCTGCCCAACACCGCCACCCGCACCTGGAGCGCCAATGCGGGCTTCGCCTTTATCGATGGCGACAATTCGCTCGGCTTCTCGCTGGGCTGGTACGACACGAATTACGGCGTCCCGATCCGCCCGGGCGCGGGCCATGCCCATGGCGACGAAGATGCGGAAGCCGAAGCCGAGGAGGGCCATCACGAGGAACTCGTCTCGATCGGCCTCGAACAGCTCCGCGCCGATATGCGCGCCGAATTGGGGCTGGGCGACGGCGCCTTCTCCAAGCTGATCGCAAGGCTTGGCTACAGCGACTACACCCACACCGAATTCGAAGGCGACGAAGTGGGCACCACTTTCGATTCCGAAAGCCTCGAAGCGCGGGTTGAGCTGGCGCAGAAGGACACCGGCAGTTGGCGCGGTTCGGTCGGCAGCCAGTATTTCCATCGCGACTTCTATGCCGAAGGCGCCGAGGCCTATGTCGCGCCCAACACCACCGACCAGTTCGCGCTGTTCACGCTGCAGGAATTCGGCAGCGGGCCGGTGCAGATCGAAGCGGCCGCCCGCTATGAAACGACCAAGGTCGAATCGCAGCCGCTCGGCATTGCGCGCAGCTTCGATGCGATCTCGGGTGCTTTGGGCGTGGTGTTCGAACCGCAATACGGGCTGCGAACCGGGATCAATCTGTCGCATGCCGAGCGCGCGCCGAGCGCCGAAGAGCTGTTCTCGGACGGGCCGCATATCGCCACCCAGGCCTATGAAGTGGGCGATCCGGGACTTGGCACGGAAAGCGCGATCGGGCTCGAGGGCTTCGTTCGCGGCGAAATCGGCGCGGCGACGCTGAGCTTCGCGGTCTTCAAGAACTGGTTCAGCGACTACATTTACCTGTCCGAAACCGGCCTTGAGGAAGACGACCTGCCGGTGTTCGAATACTTACAAAGCGACGCCGACTATTTCGGGGTCGAGGGCTCGCTCAGCTTCCCGCTGGTGGATGCCGACGGCTACCGCTTGCTGGCGGACCTGCGCGGCGAATATGTGCGCGCCAAGCTCGATGACGGTTCGGCGATTCCGCGCATCCCGCCGCTGAGCCTGCTGGGCGCGATCGAGGCGCAAACCGATGCTTTCGACGCGCGCGCCGAAGTTGAATGGTTCGCCAAGCAGGACAAGGTCGCGGAGTTCGAAACCCCGACCGATTCCTTCGCGCTGGTCAATTTGTCGCTGTCGTGGCGCCCGTTGCAGGGCCAGGAAAACGTCACCCTTATGGTTGGGGCCGACAATGTTTTCGACGCGACCGGGCGTCGCCACGCCAGCTTCACCAAGGATTTCGTCCCTCTGGTGGGACGGAATTTCAAGGCCAGCGTCAGGTTTTCATTCTAACGCGGCGTCAATCCTCCGCTGCGAAACTGATCTCCGCATTCTGCTGCAGCCGGTCGACCAGCGCTTCGCCGAGGAAATAGCCGGGCGTGCCCACGCCGCCGGGCTTGTCGCATGACAGCAGCGCGATCCCGGTTTCGGCGAGCATGCGGCTGGTCGAGCCATAGCCGGGATCGTACTTGCCCTTCACGCCATAGATCAGCGACTGGCCATCGGGCATCTCGGCCAGGAAGGCGATGTCGTAATAACCGTTCTCGCGCTCTTCCTTGGTCGGGCCTTCGCCCGGCTTGGGCGGCTTGGCGCCGAACGGGTTCTTCATCATCTCGACCGCGCCTTCGGCCAACTTCTTGCCCGCTTCGCCCGGGCTGGTCAGAACCATTTCGTCATATTTGAAATCCTCGCCCCACGGGTGGCCGAGCAGGAAATTGGTGCGGTGGACGTTCTTGGTGTTGATCGGCGCCATCACGAAAGGCGCGGCCCATTTGCCGAACTTCTCTTCATAGCCGGGGATCATGCCCGACGGCTGGTCCGGCCCCTCGAAGCCGGGGGTGAGGCCGAACGAACTGCGCAGGATTCCGAACAGCGAGGGATGCTTGGCCACCGTCTTCATCGTTTCGGTGAGGCTGGCGACCGTGCCGCCCGAAGCGCCGCCGGCCATGCCGCGCACACGGCCCTTCACCCGCGGCGCGGGCTTGCCGAAGCGCTTCACCGCTTCCTTTTGCGCCATCAGCACGCCGAGATCGAAGGGGATCGAATCGAAGCCGGACGAGAAGCAGATATGCGCGCCCGAAGCCTTGGCGGCTTCCATATGCTCGTCGATCTTCTGCCGCATCCACACCGGCTCGCCGCACAGATCGGCATAGTCGGTGCCGGTCTTGACGCAGGCCGCGACGAGCGCGTCGCCATAGAGCTGGTACGGGCCGACAGTGGTGAGGACCACGCGGGTGCGGTTGCACATCGCCTCGAGGCTAGCCGGGTCGTCGGCATCGGCCACCACAAGCGGCGTGGTTTCGGCTACGCCGATCGCATCGCGCACCGCCTCGAGCTTGTCGAGGCTGCGCCCGGCCATCGCCCATTTGGGGCCGTCTGCTCGATCGCCATAATGCTTGCCGAGATACTCGGCGACCAGGCGACCGGTGTAACCGGTTGCACCGTAAACGATGATGTCGAATTCGCGGTCGGCTTTGGCGGTCATTCATGCTCTCCATTGCTGCCGAATCTGTGAGTCCGGGCCGCAGCCAGAACAGCACAGGTCAGGTGGCAATGTCGAACTGAATTCGCCCGCCGGGCTTAGCGGTTGTGCACCGGCGGCCCGCCTTCGGCCTTTTTCGTCGTGGTTTTGGCACGCGGGGCCGGCCCGTCGACGATCGCAGGATCGCCATCGTAAAGCACCGTCACCGGCACTTCGCGCATGAACACACCGGCATAGGTCTTCCCAGCCATCCACGAATCCGCATTGCTGTCCATCCGGCAGGTGGCGACCAAGCTGAGGGTACCTTCATGTCGAAAGCCTGTGTCTCGCGCAGGTATTCCGCCGGGGTGTGGCCCTTTTCCACGAAGCGATCGAGCATGAACTCATAGGCCAGCACCGGGTTGAAGGTGAGATCCACCGCCGCCTTGGTATCGCGGCGGGTCACAGGCAGTGTGACCGGGATATCGACCCTTACCCCGCCCATCCCCACGACCTGGTTCTGCTTGGCCGATTGGGCCCAGGGTGCGAACGGCAAGGGCGTATTGTTGTGGATCAGCACTTTGCCGAGAAACACCTGCAGCGAAGTGAGCTTGGCGCCGGGCTTGCAATAGGCCTTGGCGGAGACGGTGAAGCGCGGATTGGCGCCAAGCACGACCAGCTCGCGCCTGCTCGCTACCTTGGAAGTCGAGACGTTCTTGAGGCTCAGATTGCCGGGCGGGATCGGCTTCTCGATCTCCAGGCTCAGGATGGTCGGACCCAGCTGGCTCTCATCGGCGGCAACCGCAGTCATCGGCACCGCCACGGCCATCAGGACGAGCGCATTGCGAACATTTTTCCTCATGGGTCGAATCTCCCCTGCTTCAATTTAATTAGAGTGCCACTCTAATAATGAACATGCAATGAAGATGTCGGCAGCTATCGGCTCCCTGCAGCCAAGGATCGCGTGCCCCGCCCTCGCGGGCCTCAGAATCCGAACTGGCGGCTGGCGAGGTCGTACATGATTTCTTCGGAACCGCCGCCGATCGCCATCACGCGCACTTCGCGATAAATTCGCTCGACCCGGCCGCCGCGCACGAAGCTGGCCCCGCCCAGGATCTGGCACGCCTCGCGCGCGCAATATTCCATGGTCTGCGTGGCCTGCACCTTGAGCAGCGCGAAGTCCCCTGGGAAGGGCTTGCCAGCACGCACGGTCCATGCGGCATGGTCGATCATCGCCTGCGTCGCCTGGATCATCTGCAGCATGCGCGCCAGCTTGTGGCGGATCGACTGGCGGGTCGCGAGCGGGCGCCCGAAGGTTTCGCGGCTGCGCGCCCAGTCGAGCGCGTCCTCGAAGCACAGCCGCGAAAAGGCAGCCGCCTGCTGCGCCATGCCCAGCCGCTCGCCATTGAAATTGCGCATGATCGCGCCGAAGCCGGCATTCTCCGGGCCGATCAGGTTCTCGGCGGGCACTTCGACATCGTCGAAATGGATCGTTGCGGTATCCGAAGCGTGCCAGCCCATTTTCTGCAGGGCCGTGCGGCTGACGCCGGGGCGGTCGGTTTCGACCAACAGCAGCGAGACTCCGCCCATGCCTTCGCCCCCGGTGCGCACGGCCAGCGTGATGTAGTCGGCGCGCATGCCCGATGTGATCAGCGTCTTGGCGCCATTGACGACATAATGGCTGCCGCGGTTCTCCGCCCGCGTCCTGAGGTTGGCGACGTCGGACCCGCCGGCCGGCTCGGTAATGCCCAGGCAGATGATCTTCTCGCCCGACAGCACTTGCGGCGCGATCCGCCGCTTCATCTCCTCGCTTCCCGCCGCGAGGATCGGCGGCAGGCCGATGCCATGCGTCATCAGCGAGGCAGGGATGCCGCCCGCGCCGGGGCGGCATAGCTCTTCGGACTGGACCAGCGAATGGAAGATGTCGAAGCCGCGCTGTTCCAGCGTGCCGCTGCCGCCATATTCCTCGGGATAGCCCAGCCCCAGCACGCCCGCTTCAGCCGCCTTGCGGTGCAGCTCGCGCGGCAATTGGCCCGCGGCTTCCCACTCGTCGACATGCGGCACGATCTCGCGGGTAACGAAGGTACGCACGCTGTCGCACACGGCTACGTGGGTCTCGTCGTAATTCGGCGAACGGCTGCGCCATTGATCGAACAAAGGTGTGGTCATCCCAAATCTCCCCGCGGGATGCGCGGCAGCACCCCGGTCTGGCTCGAAATCGCCAGCAGTCGCCCGTCTTCAGCGAAATGCCGTGCCGAGCCATGGACAGTGCCGCGTTCGAACGCGGCGAATTCGGTCACGGACAGTACCCAGCCCGGATCGGCGCCCTGCACGAAGCGGAACATGGCATCGAGGCTCGATCCGCCGCGCGAGGCCGGGTGCGCGCCCAGGAACAGGTCGGAAATGATCGCCAGCCAGCCCGCGTCGATGGCGAAATCGGCGCGCGAGCGGGTCCAGACGGCATGGATGCCGCGCCGCTCGTCATGCAGCGCGACGCGATATTCGAACTGGTCGGGCAACCCGCCGGGCGAGGAATGGCTGATCTCGACCGGCGTCGCGTCATCGGGGCCGACCACTTCGGGCATTTGCGCGAACAGCGCCTGCTCATAGGGCTCGCGATAACCCAGCGCCCCGCTGGCCCGGTGGGTGGGACGGCCGTTGACGTGGGCGCTCGCGGCATATTGCGCCACGGCCTGCCCGCCGCCGCATTGCTCGACTTGCAGCACCAGCTCTTCCGCATGCTGCGTCGGCCCGAGGAACTGCACATGCGCCCACAGCAGCGGCAATTCGCTGTCGAGCTGCATCGCGTCGACGATCGCCGCCAGCGCGACCCCGCCCATGATGTGCGGCGCACCGTCCGGCCCGGCGGTGGCCGGGGGCATGACAGGAAGGATGAATTCGCCGCTCCGCTGGCTGCTACCGTCCTTGGGAACCACGCGCCAGAAGGGGAAGCGGGCGATGCTCATCCCCTGGCGCTCATAGCCGGGGGAGCGTTACGCCGCGCTGGCCCATATATTTGCCGGCGCGGTCCTTGTAGCTCGTCTCGCAGCGCTCATTGCCCTGCAGGAACAGGAACTGGCAGGCGCCTTCATTGGCATAGATCTTCGCGGGCAGCGGCGTGGTGTTGGAAAACTCCAGCGTCACATGGCCTTCCCAGCCCGGCTCAAGCGGCGTGACGTTCACGATGATACCGCAGCGGGCATAGGTGCTCTTGCCCAGGCAGATCACCAGCACGTCTTCAGGCACGCGGAAATATTCCACCGTGCGCGCCAGCGCGAAGCTGTTGGGCGGGATCACGCAAACGTCGGTCTGCCGGTCAACAAAGCTGTTGGCGGCGAAATCCTTTGGATCGACCACCGCGCTGTCGACATTGGTGAAGATCTTGAACTCGTCCGCCACGCGCGCGTCGTAGCCATATGAGCTCAAGCCATAGGAAATGCAGCCTTCGCGGCGCTGCGCTTCGACGAAAGGCTCGATCATGCCTTCGCTGAGCGCCTTGTCGCGGATCCACTTGTCGGAAAGAATCGCCATGCGCAGAGTGATTCCGCATGGGCGCGGCGGGGGCAAGCGAAAGCGCGCGGTATCCCCCGTTCTTTGCCGTTCAGCCAGCCTCAGCCGGCGAGAAGGCTGGCATTGCCGCCTGCAGCGGTCGTGTCGACGCAAGTCACCCGTTCAGTGGCAAACCGCGCGAGATAGTGCGGGCCGCCAGCCTTGGGTCCGGTGCCGGAAAGGCCCTGTCCGCCGAAGGGCTGGCTTTCCACCACGGCGCCGATCTGGTTGCGGTTGACGTAGAAATTGCCCACCCGCGCCCGCGCCTCAACCATGCGCCGGGTCGCTGCGATGCGGCTGTGCAGCCCCAGCGTCAGGCCGAAGCCGGTGGCATTGATGTCGTCGACCATGCGTTCCATCTCGCCTGCGGCAAAGCGCGCGACATGCAGGATCGGCCCGAAGTTCTCCTTGCTGAGCTGCGCAATACCGTCGATCTGGATGATGGCCGGGGCAACGAAGGTTCCCTTTGCGCAAGCCTCGGGCAGAGTGTGCTGCCACACAGGATGGCCCGCGCCGCGCATCGCCGAAACATGCGCATCGAGCGAGGCCTTGGCTTCGGCGTCGATCACCGGGCCGACGTCTGTTTCGAGCAGGGTGGGATCGCCCACATGCAGCGCTTCGAACCCGCCGCGGATCATCTCGAGCATGCTGTCGGCGACGTCTTCCTGCAGGTAAAGCACGCGCAGCGCGGAGCAGCGCTGCCCCGCGCTCTGGAAGGCGCTTCCCAGCACGTCGCGCACGACCTGTTCGGGCAGGGCGGAGCTGTCGACGATCATGGCGTTCTGCCCGCCAGTCTCGGCGATCAGCGTGGCGATCGGGCCGTCGCGCCCGGCCAGGCTGCGATTGATCGCCTGTGCGGTCGCGGTCGAGCCGGTGAAGGCCACCCCGCATACGCCCGGATGCGCGGTGAGCGCGGCGCCCACGGCGCCGTCTCCGGGAACCAATTGCAGCACGTCGTCGGGGATGCCTGCTTTATGGCACAGCTTCACTGCCAGCGCGGCGATCAGCGGAGTCTGTTCGGCCGGCTTGGCCAGCACGCAATTGCCCGCCGCCAGCCCTGCCGCGGCCATGCCGATGAAGATCGCAAGCGGGAAGTTCCACGGCGCAATGGTCGCGAACACGCCGCGGCCGTGCAGCCGCAGCAGGTTCTCTTCGCCGGTCGGCCCCGGCAGCACCAGCGGCACTGAGAACTGGCGGCGCGCCTCGGCGGCATAATAGCGCAGGAAATCGACCGCTTCGCGCAGCTCAAGCACGGCATCGACCAGCGTCTTTCCGGCTTCGCGCTGGCACAGCGACAGGAATTCCGCCGTATGCGCTTCGAACAGGTCGGCTGCCGCTTCGAGCAGCAGCGCGCGCTTTTCGCCGCCCAGCGCATCCCAGCCCGGCTGGATCGCCTGTGCAGCCTCGACGCCTTCGGCGATCCCCTTGGCGGTGGCATAGGTGACGGTGCCAACCCGCTGCCCGAAATCGTGCGGCGAGTTCACGCCGATCTGCGCACCGCCCGCGCCGAAAGCGGGTTCCGCGGTCCATTGCTTCGAGGCCAGCGCGGCAAGCTGCTCAAGCAGCGGCTCGCGCACCAGCGGATCGGAGAGGTCGACCCCGGCGCTGTTGCGGCGCGCGCCGAAGATTTCGGCGGGCAGCGGGATGGCAGGATTGCGCTTGGGTTCGAGCGCGGCGAGTTCGGCCACCGGGTCGCCGGTCATTTCCTCGATCGGCACTTCGCTGTTGGCCATGCGGTTGACGAAGCTGGTGTTGGCGCCGTTTTCGAGCAGCCGCCGGACGAGATAGGCGAGCAATTCCTTGTGCCCCCCGACCGGGGCGTAGACCCGCACGCGCGTGCGATCATTGCCTTCGGACTTCGCCAGCGCATCATAGACCTCTTCGCCCATGCCGTGGAGCCGCTGGAACTCGAACGGCTTGCCGCCGCTCAATGCCTTCACCGCGCCGATGGTATAGGCGTTGTGCGTGGCAAAGGCGGGCAGGATCACGTCGCTGTGTTCGAACAGGCGCGCGGCGCAAGCGAGATAGGACACGTCGGTCGCCACCTTGCGCGTGAACACGGGGTAATCGGTGTGGCCGCCCACCTGGCCTGCCTTGATCTCGCTATCCCAATAGGCGCCCTTGACCAGCCGCACGAAGAAGCGGCGCCCGTGGCGGCGCGCCAGCTTTGCTACCCAGTCGCACAGCGGCACGCCGCGCTTCTGGTAGGCCTGGATCGCGAGGCCGAAGCCTTCCCAGGCCGAACCATCAGGCCGGGTGAACAGCGCGTCATCCGCGGCGAGATCCTCGATGATGTCGAGCGACAGTTCGAGCCGTTCGGCCTCTTCGGCATCGACGGTAAAGTGGATGTCGGCGTCGCGCGCCTTGATCGCCAGCTCGCGCAGCATCGGCACCAGAGCGGCGCGCGCCTCTTCGGCGTGGAGGAAACCGTATTTGGGGTGCAGCGCCGAAAGCTTCACCGAAATGCCGGGCGAAGCAGCGACCCCGCCCTTCGCCACTCGCGCGACCGCATCAAGCGCGGTGTCGTAAGCCTGGCGATAGCGCTCGGCATCGGCAAAGGTCATCGCCGCTTCGCCAAGCATGTCGAAGCTGTGGGACAACCCGCGCTTGCTTTCGGGCGCGGCGCGATCGAGCGCTTCGTCGATCGTGCGGCCGAACACGAATTGCCCGCCGAGGATCTTCATCGCTTGCAGCGTGGCGGTGCGCACCACCGGCTCGCCCAGCCGGTTCATTGTGCGCTTGAGCGTGGCGCCCATCCCGCGCTGGTGCGCTTCGGGCGGGTCGAGCACTTCGCCGGTGAGCATCAGCGAGAAGGTGGCGGCATTGACGAAAGTGGAAGAGCTTTCGCCAAGGTGTTCGCTCCAGTCGATCTCGCCGATCTTGTCGCGGATCAGCGCGTCGGCGGTCCCGGCATCGGGCACGCGCAGCAGTGCCTCGGCGAGGCACATCAGCGCGATCCCTTCCTCGGTGTTGAGCCCGTATTGATGGAGGAAAGCGTCGATCCCGCTTGCCTTGGTCTTGCGGGCCCCGGCGATCAGCTTGGCGGCGAGCGCAGCTGCCTCGCCATGGCGCTGCGCGACCGGCGCGGCTTCGGCGATACGCTGTTCGACGATGGAGGCTTCTTCGGCGCGATAGGCCCTGCGCAGTGGCGAACGGTCGAGCGGTTGATGCTGGGACAAGGTAAGGCGACTCCGCAAGGGCTGGCTTTGGTGCGCGATCTGGACCCGGTTTCATTTGTAATCAAGTGGGCAGAACTTTGCTTGATCGAGCAGCCGCCTTGAGGCGGCCTACACCAGCCGCTAACAGGCGGATTGTGCGGAGATTGTTCCGCCGAGCTGCATGGGCAGCAGGTGTGGAGAGACCATGCTCGATTGCAAGCCGACCCGCGTCAGGCCCGGATTGATCGCATGACAAGGCGCGATCCCGAACCCGCGCTCTATGCTGGCGACCTGTTCGGAGAGATCTACCAGTCGCAGCAGGTCGAACCTCCGGTCGCTGCGACGCCGCGCACGCTGGCGCCGGGGCTGGTCACATGCCTGATCGCTGCGCTCGCCGCCATGTGGCTGGCCGAGCATTATGGCTTTCCCGCGATCCTGCTGGGCCTGCTGATCGGGCTGGCGCTCAACTTCCTGTCCGAACATCCGGCATTGGGGCAGGGGCTGGACTTTGCCGCGCGCCATTTCCTGAGGTTCGGCATCGTGCTGCTGGGCATGCAGGTGACGCTGGCCCAGATCGGCGGGATCGGCTGGCTGCCCTTTGCCGGGCTGCTGGCGATCATGGCTTCGGCCTTCGGTGCTGCGCTGCTCGGCGCGCGGATCGTCGGGCAGGGGCGTTACGCTGGCGTGCTGGCAGGCGGCGCGACCGCGATCTGCGGCGCGTCCGCAGCGCTGGCGCTCTATGGCGTGATCGGGCGCGACCGGCTCGACCAGTCGCGCTTCACCATCACATTGGTCGGCATCGCATTGGCGAGCGCGCTGGCGCTGTCGCTCTACCCGCTCATCGCCGAGACGCTGGGCCTGAACGATGCGCAGGCGGGCTATCTCGTCGGCGCTTCGATCCATGATGTCGCACAGGCGATCGGCGGCGGCTTTGCGATTTCCGATGCGGCAGGCGCGCAGGCGACGATCATCAAGCTGGCACGCGTGGCATTGCTCGCTCCCGTCGTAGCGCTGGTGGCGCTCTGGCTGGGTGAGGCAGGGCGCGGGGAAGCTGGCCCGCGGCCCGCATGGCGGAGGATTTCGCTGCCGTGGTTCATCGTCGCCTTCCTGCTGCTGGTGGTGCTGAACAGTTTCGCGCCGATGCCCGACGGCTTTGCAGAGGGCGGGCTGGCCGCATCGAAATTCCTGCTGCTGCTGGCGGTCACCGCCACCGCGATGCGCTCGCAGCTCTTGCTGCTGATCGAAGCCGGGTGGCGGCCGCTGGTGCCGGTGATGGCGGCGACGCTGGCCTCATTCGCCACTGCGCTGCTCGTATCGGTGACGCTGATCGGCTGACCCTGCTCAGGCCGGGCGCGGCAGCGCGGTAGTGTATTTCATCTCTTCCATCGAAAAGCTAGCGGTGACGTCGGCGAGGCCGGGCACGCGCCGGATCAGCCGCTGATAGATGCGGTCGTAATCCGCAATATCGCGCACCCTCAGCTTGAGCATGTAGTCGATGTCGCCCGCCATCCGGTGGCATTCGATGATTTCTTCGATCCCGGTGATCGCTTCGTGGAAGGCGGCGAGCCATTCGCCGTCGTGCCTGCTGGTGCGGATCGCGACGAACACGGTGGTGGCGAAGCCGACCCGCGCCGGATCGACCAGCGCCACGCGGCGCGCGATCACGCCTGTCTCCTCCATCCGCTTGATCCGCCGCCAGCAGGGATTGGTCGACAGGCCGACGCGGTCGGCAATGGCCTGCACCGGGAGCGAGGCATCAGCTTGCAGCAATGCAAGAATCGCCCAATCCTTGGTATCAAGTTCATGATGAATAGTCATAGACAGTGTGTTTATCCCAAAATTGTGAGATTTTCCATCAATCTTTGGGATTTCATTGCGCTCGCGGCGTGCTATCCAGCTGCGCAGGACCGAACAGGGGGCTCGAAGACAGGCAATGGATCGCAGCACGATCACGAAAGCATTCACCGAACATCCCGCATCGGTGGGCGAAACCTATGGCGAGCATCTGGTGCATGCCACCGGCTTCGGCGTGCGGATGGTGCTGGGCGGGCTCGCCTGCATGCTGCACGGCCTCTTGCCATTCCTGTTCGTCAAGACCGGCAGCAAGCAGATCGAAACGCTGCACGGCAAGATGATCGTCAATCGCAGCAAGCTGCCCCAGCCGCTCGACTTCGTGATCTGATCGCGATCGGGGGTCACCGCGCCCCTCCCAACAAAGAGCATCCCGTCGCCCGAAAAATCGGCTAACGTGCTGTCCGGATTGCCGGACTGCACTGCAGCGGCATGCCGGTAGCGAAGGGGAAAAGCAGCCATCATGGGCAAACTGTCGGGCATTACGGTAGTCGATCTGACGCAATTCCTGCCCGGTCCGATGATGACGGTGATGATGGCGGACCAGGGCGCCGAAGTGATCAAGGTCGAACCCGCCGCGGGCGATCCGGCGCGCGAACAGGCCCCGTTCGATAGCTATGGCGGTGCCGAACATTCGGTGTGGTTCGCCAATCTCAACCGCGGCAAGCAGAGCGTGACGCTCGACCTCAAGAGCGAGGAAGGCAAGGCGCACTTGCGCGAGCTGTGCCGCCGCGCGGACGTATTCGTAGAGGGCTTCCGCCCCGGCGTGATGGCGCGGCTCGGCTTCGATTACGAAGCGGTCAAGGCGCTCAAGCCCGATATCGTCTATTGCTCGATCTCCGCCTTCGGGCAGGAAGGCGCGCTGGCGCATCACCCCGCGCATGACATGGCGGTGCAGGCCATGGCGGGCTTCCTGAGCGTCAATGACGGGCCCGACGGCGCGCCGGTGGTGCCCGGCGTCGCCAGCAGCGACATGGCCGCGGGCCTTACCGCGCTGTCGGCGGTGCTGATGGCGCTGGTGGGCCGCGACCGCACGGGCGAAGGTGCCTATATCGATTGCGCCATGTTCGACAGCCTGCTGCCGTGGTGCGTCCACACTGCAGGCAGCGCGATCGCTGGCGGGCCAAGCCCCAAATCGGCGGAGCAGCGTTCGCTTGGCGGGGCGGGCTTCTACCAGGTCTATGAAACGAAGGACGGCAAGCATGTCGTGCTGGGCGGGCGCGAGATCAAATTCGCGCGCAACCTGCTGCATGCGCTTGGCCGTGGAGACCTGCTCCCCTTCGCCGAAGCTCCGGCGGGGCAACAGGGTGAGCTGATCGACTTCCTGCGCACGACCTTCGCTACCCGCACGTGCGACGAATGGGTCAGCTGGTTTGCCGACAAGGATGTCGCCTTCTCGCCCGTGCTCGATTTCCGCGAAGCGCTCGACGAACTACATATTGCCGAACGGCAGCTATGGGTCGAAAGTGAAGGCGGCGGGCATCACATCGCCCCGTCGATCCGGTTCGCGGGAGACAGTTGGACGCCGGGCCCGGTGCCCGGGCTGGGTGAAGCCAATAGGGAGTGCTTGTCATGAACCTACGCCTCGAAAAGCAAGGCGCGGTAGCGCGGCTGGTGATCGACCGGCCCGACGCGCGCAATGCGATCAACATGGCGATGTGGGAAGCCTTCCCCAGCCTGATCGCCGAAGCGGAGGACGATCCGGCGATCCGCGTGCTCGAACTGCGCGCCGCCGATGGCGCGGGCGCCTTTTCGGCGGGCGCCGACATCAAGGAAATGCTCGCCAACAAGGACAATATGGGCTGGCGCGAAGCCAACCAGGCCGAGATCAACCGGGTGCAGTACGAGCTGGCGCGGGTCGATCTGCCGACCGTTGCCTTCATCGATGGCGATTGCATCGGCGGCGGCTGCGGACTGGCGCTGGCTTGCGACATTCGCGTCGCGACCAAGCGTTCGCGTTTCGGCATCACTCCGGGCAAGTTGGGGCTGGTCTATCCGCTGCACGACGTGAAGCTGCTGACCGACCTCGTCGGCCCGGGGCAGGCCAAGCGGATCCTGTTCACCGGCGAACTGCTCGATGCGGAAGAGGCGCTGCGGATCGGGCTGGTCGAAATCCTGTCTGACAGCGCCGATGCGCTGATCGAACAGATTCTCGCGGCCTCGACCTTCTCCGCGCGCGAGAACAAGTCCTTCGTCCGCCGCGTGCTTGACGGGCAGGTGGCCGACGATTCGATGACGCTGGGCATGTTCGACGCCGCCTTCGGGCGTGAGGATTTCGAAGAAGGCTCGCAGGCCTTCCTCGAGAAGCGCAAGCCGAACTTCAAATGAAGAAGCTGTTCGCCTTCTACTGCCGCGATGGCGAGCACAGCGCGATCTTCCGCGAGCACAGCCATGACGCGCTGATCGAGCACTTCGCCGAACATGGCAAGGATTTCGCGGTGGCGGGGCCGATGGTGAAGGGCGACAAGATCGTCGGGTCGCTGCTGGTCATCAAAGCGGTGGACGAAAGCGACGCGCGCGCCAAGCTCGAAGCGATCCCCTATTTCTCGGTCGGCGTGTGGCAATCAATCCGCGTCGACGAGTTCCGGCCGCTGTTCGGCGACTGGGCCGCCAGCCTGGAAGAGGAGGCGAAGCATGGCTGAGGATCTGGCCGAAGAGCTCGAAGCCTATGCCGCGGCATGGAGCCGTGTGGCGACCGACGGCATCGCCGATTTCTGGCGGCACGACCATTTCCGCTTCTACAAGGCGGAGGACATGCGCGAGCTGTTCACCGAATTCCCCGGCGTGCTGGCTTACTGGCGCAGCAATGAGAAGCTGCACGACAGCGTATCGCTCGAATTCCACGGCGTGCTCGACCTCGGGATACCCGGCCCGGCGCGGCTCGTCAGCGCTCGGATGGAATGGCGCATCGACTACCGCGAGGATGCGCTCGATGCGGGCGGCATGCCTCATCGCCATGCCAGCAAGGCCACGTCCGGCTGGAACCATGTGCTCAGCCTGTGGGAACAGGTCGACGGGCGCTGGTATCTCACCGGCTGGTGCGAAGCGCCCGATGGAGCGCCGACCTATCTCACCGACCTGATCTACCGCGTGGCGGGCGATTCCGACTGACGCATAGCCCGGCCGGATTGGCCGGTCAGGGGATCAGGACGGTCGAGCCGGTGGTCTTGCGCGCTTCGAGGTCGCGATGCGCCTGCGCCGCTTCCAACAGCGGATAGGTCTGGCCGATCGTCATTTCGACCTTGCCGCTGCCCAGCATGCTCCAGACCCGGGCGATGCCGAGCGCGCGATCTTCGGGTGATGCGTAATAGTGGAATAGCGTGGGGCGCGTGACGAAGAGCGAGCCCTTTTGCGCCAATGTGCCCAGATTCACGCCTTCGACCGGGCCCGAGGCATTGCCGAAGCTGACCAGCAGCCCGCGCGGGCTGAGGCTGTCCAGCGAGGCGACGAAAGTGTCCTTGCCCACCCCGTCGAACACCACCGGCACGCCTGCACCATCGGTCAATTCGCGTACGCCAGGGGCAATCTCGTCGCGGTCATAGCGGATCACATGGTCGCAGCCCGCCGCAAAGGCGATGTCGGCCTTGGCCTGCGACGAGACGGTGCCGATCACTTGCGCCCCGATCGCCTTCAGCCATTGCACCATCAGCAGCCCCACGCCGCCCGCCGCGGCATGGACCAGCACAATGTCGCCCGGTTTCACATGGGCGCAGCGTTCGATCAGCGCTTCGACCGTCGCGGCCTTGAGGATCGCGGCAGCCGCGGTATCGTCAGGAATGTCGCCGGGTAGTTTGTAGAGCGCATCGGCGGGCATCACGCGATGCGTGGCATAGGCGCCAAGCCCCGGCCCCATATAGGCGACGCGGTCGCCCGCTTCGAAGCCGGTCACGCCGTCGCCCAGCGCAATGATACGCCCGGCCGCCTCGAGTCCCAGCCCGCTCGGCAGTTCGATCGGGTAGAGCCCGGTGCGGTGATAAGTGTCGATGAAGTTCAGCCCGATCGCGCTGTGTTCGATCAGCACTTCGCCCGGCCCGGGTGCGGGAATCTCGCCTTCCACCCATTCGATCACTTCGGGGCCGCCGAACTGGCGGAATTGCGCGCTAAGGCAAGTCATCTCTCTGGTCCTCCCAAGGATATCGCTTCGTTACATGCGGCGGCTGCCCGCGTCCGCTTCGTCATGCAAGCGGCTGACGGTTGCCTTCAGCTCGCGCCGGATCTGCGCCCAGGCGATCAGCGCGAACAGCACGGTTCCGCCGATCACATTGCCGATCAGCGTGGGCAGCACATTGGTCAGCATCATTTCGCCGAGCGAACCCTGGCCGGTCCAGGCCAGCAGGAAGATCTCGCAAGATCCCACCACGACATGGGTGAAGCCGCCCACGGCGATGACATAGGTCACTAGCAGGATCAGCCCCAGGAAGCTTTCGCCCGAGCTGGGCCGCATCCACACCAGCGCGGCGATCAGCAGGCCTGACGGCAGCCCTTTCACCAGCGATTCGGTGAAGCTGAGGTCGGCCACTTCCTGGCTGATCGAGAGCATCGATTGCAGCGTTTCAGGCGTTACCATCGGCGTTTTGGCAAACATCAGGGCCATGATCGCGGTACCGATGAAATTGGCCAGCAGGCTGATGCCCCACACCCGCCCGAGATTGCCGACATTGCGCGCGGACGGGTTGGCGATGGTCGGCAGCACCGGGGTGATCGTGTTCTCTGTGAACAGTTGCAGGCGGCAATAGATCACCAGGATAAAGCCGATGGCGTAACCCAGGCTTTCGATCGCATGGCCCGCCGGAAGATCGGCGGTCTCGTGATGCAGCACTGCTTTCAGCAGCAGCGAGAAGGAGATCAGAAAGCCTGCCGCAATGGCCGACCAGAACAGCGAGGCCGAGGGCCGACCCATCTCCTCGATCCCTTCGCGCGCGACCTCGACGTAAATCTCGGGCGAGGTCAGCGACTCGCTTTCGCCCCCCATGATGATGTCAGGATCGTTCATGCGCGCTCCCGCAAGTGCGGCGACATGGGCCGCCTGCCTGCCTTATCAAGCGACAGGGCAGGCGATCGTTCCTCATGCAACCATGTGCGCGTGTGAACCGGCGGCGTGAACAGCTTCGGCGGAACTGCCATTCCGGCTTGATTTGCCCGTCATCAAACTATGCCCTTTTCAGACAATTCCCTGAGCTTCTGCTCGTCGATGCCCAGAAGCTCGCCATAGATCTCACGATTATGCTGCCCAGGCTCTGCAGGTGCCGGACGACGCACGCCCGAAGGAGTCCGCGAGAGCTTGGGAAATGCATTCTGCATCTTGAGCTTGCCGTAACGTGTCGTTTCGACTTCGATGATCGCTTCGCGGGCCTGGAAATGCGGATCATCGATCATCTCCGGGGCTCGGTAAACCTTGCCGGCGGGGATGGAGTAATCGATCATCGCTTGCTCGACTTCGGCGACCGTATGGGCACTGGTCCAGTCGTTCACCAGCTGGTCGAGTTCGACCTGGTTCTCGCCACGGGCAATATGGGTGGCATATTTCGGGTCCGTCGCGAGTCCGGGCTGGCCCATCGCCTGCGCCAGACGGGCAAAAATCTCGTCTTTGTTGGCGCCAATCATGAAATGCCCGTCCTTGCATTGGTAGACGTTTGAGGGAGCGACGCCGGGAAGTATCGAGCCGGCCCGCTCGCGGATGTAACCATTGCGATCATATTCCGGCACAAGTCCCTCCATGACCTGGAGAACGGCTTCGTAGAGCGCTGTGTCGACCACTTGGCCGAGGCCCGTCTTCTCGCGGTTGTGCAAGGCGGCGAGCACGCCCATGCAGCCATAGGTCGCGCACAAGGTGTCGCCAATTGAAATCCCCATGCGGGCGGGGGGACGATCAGGTTCGCCCACGATATAGCGCCACCCGCCCATCGCCTCACCGATCCCGCCAAAGCCGGCACGATCCGAGTAGGGACCATCCTGGCCATAGCCCGACATGCGTGCAATAATCAGGCCCGGGTTGTCCTTGTGCAGTTGTTCGGGTGCCAGGCCCCAACGCTCAAGCGTGCCGGGCTTGAAGTTCTCAACCAGGACATCGGCGGTCGCGATAAGCTTGCGCGCAAGCTCTTGGCCTTCAGCAACGCGCAGGTTGCAGGTGGCCGAACGCTTGTTGCGCCCGATGACTTCCCATTGCACCTTTTCTTGGCCTTGGCCCCACAAGCGCATCGGATCTCCGGCACCGGGCGGTTCAAGTTTGATGACATCAGCCCCCATATCACCCAGCAATTGGCCACAAAACGGGCCAGCCAGCAGCTGGCCCATTTCCACCACCCTGAGCCCTTCGAGGGCGCCACTCATTCTGCCGCCTCCCGCAGCTCTCCGGAATGTCTCCAGACGGGCTGCTTCGGCGCGGGCAGGCCCGTTTCGGCCTGGCAATTGGCGCGCAGCGCCTCGATGCCGGGACCGTAATCGAACAGCGGCAACTCGCCGCGCGCGGCCTTCATTTCGCTGCGCAGCTTTTCTGTGGCTGCAGCATCGATCGTGCCATCCGCATCGGCCACAACACCATAGGCGCGCGCGCCTTCAGCGGTGACCAGCCCCTGCCGGATTTCGAGGCCGACGACCTGCGGATCGCGTTCGAGCGGGTCGCCCCAACCGCCGCCGCCCCAGGTGATGAAGTGGAGCAGGTCCCCTTCCTTCACCGGCACGTCTTCCACCTTGTTGCCGACGATTTCAGTGCTGCCGTCGGCGCGCTCCAGCACCTTCTTCGCGCGTTTCCCGGGATGTCCGCCGTTAACGCCCCAAGGCGGCACGAACCAGCGGTCGTCATGGATCGCGATGTGACCGTCAGCCAGGAAACGATAGGTCATGCGGATGCCGTTGCCGCCGCGATGCAGGCCTGCGCCGCCGCTGTCGGGCTCGGTTGAATAACGCTCGATACGCATCGGGAAATAGCGCTCGAGGAATTCGTTGGGGACATTGGTGAAGCCCGGCCATAGCGAATGCCCGTCCGGTCCATCACCCAGCGGCCGCCCGGGAATTCCGCCAAAGCCGATCTGGAACAACTGGAACCATTCGCCCTTGTGTGCCTCGCGGTTGTCCCAGCCTGAGTAGAACAGGTGGGGGCTAGAGCTGAAGCCTGCCGCATTGAGGAATTCGGGGGTTTTCTGGCCCAGCAACCCGCCCAGAATGTCGAAAATCCGCCCCAGTGCGTGGGTGCGGCCCGATAGCGCGGCGGGGAATTTGGGCTTCAGCAGCGATCCTTCGGGGATGCGCACGTCGATCAGATCGTAGAACCCGTCATTGAACAGGATCTGCGGGTCGAACACCATGATCATGTAGATCCCGAAGAACATCTTGAACATGTTCTCGTTGAGATAGAAATTGATCGAAGCGGCGCTTTGCGGATCGGTGCCATCGAAATCGAGGATGACCTTGTCGCCCTCGCGCCACATGGTGCACTTGATCTTATAGGGCCCGAAGCCCTTGCCATCATCGCAGACGTAATCCTCGAAGCTTACCGGCTCCTCGGCCACCGCCATGCCGATCAGCGCCTTCATTGCGCGATAGTTGCGGTCAAGCAGTTCCTGCGTTGCCGAAACGTAGACGTCGTCGCCGAAACGCTCGGCCATCTCCACCACGCGCCGCGCGGCAACGCGGCACGAGGCGATCAGCGCGTTCAAGTCTGCCTGGCACCAGTCTGGCTTGCGGGTCTGGTGCATGACGAGCTTCATCAGGTCGTCATTATATTCGCCCTTCTTCCAGATCTTGACCGGCGGGATGCGCACCCCTTCCTCGAAGATCGAGCTGGCGCCGATCGGCATCGATCCGGGCACCATGCCGCCGATGTCGCTCTGGTGGCCGAACATGGCGGTATAGGCAATCAGGCGGCGGTCCTTGAACACCGGCAGCAGCACTAGCCAGTCGTTCGAGTGGCTGATTGCGCCCTCGCAGGAATAGGGATCGCTCAGGAAGATCATGTCGCCATCTTCCAGCGTGCCGTCAAAACCCTTGAGGAAGCCGTCGATGAAGCTGCCGAACTGGCCCACGATCATCTTGCCCTTGGGGTCTGCGATCAGCGGGAAGGCGTCCCCCTGCTCGCGGATGCCGGGGCTCATCGCGGTCCGCACCAGCGTCGCGTCCATCTCGATCCGGGCATTGCGCAGCGCATTCTCGATGATGTCGAGCGTGACCGGATCGATCGCGACCTTCTTGAAGGGCGTAGGATTGGTTTCGATGATTTGTGCCGGCATCGCTTAGCCCTCCGCGCTCTTGGTTTCCTGGGGGTTGATGAGAATATTGCCGACCTTGTCGACCGTGGCCACGCAGCCGCTTTCGACCAGCGTGGTCGAATCCATTTCGGTGATGATCGCCGGGCCGGGGATCACATCGCCCTGGCGCAGGCGGCTGCGGTCATAGATCACTGCGGCCTGTTCCTTGCCGTCCATCCACAGCGTGTGATCGCGGATCTTGGCCGCGGAAGGATCGCCGTCACCCTTGGGCAATTCGGCGGCGGGCAAGTCGGGCGCCTGGCCCAGCGCCACCGCGCGCAGGTTCACGATTTCGTGCGGGGTATCCATGTTGAAGGTGAACAGCCGCAGGTGCTCTTCGTCAAAGCGCGCCAGGATGCCTGCGATCCCGTCCGCCTCCAACACTTGCTTGTCGATCGTCAGCGGCACTTCGAAGGCCTGCCCGGCATAGCGGATGTCGACTTCGAACTGGGCGGTGATCTGGTCTTCCGGCACGCCATCGGCCAGCAGCTCGCCGCGGGTCTGCGCCGCCATTTCGTCCAGCACCGCCTCAAGGTCAGCGATGGTGGCGTCTTTCGCCAGGCGCGAGAAGCTGCGCGCGGTTTCCGCGCGCATCCGTGTGGTCGCATCGCCCAATGCGCAGAGCACGCCGGGGCTGACCGGGCTGATCGCGGGCCAGCTGCCCATGAGCCGCGCGACGGCGTTGACATGGAGCGGGCCGGCCCCGCCGAAGCCCATCAGCGCGAAGTCGCGCGGGTCATAGCCCTGCTGCACGCTGATCATGCGCAGCGCACCGAACATGTTCTCGTTGACGATATCGATGATCCCGCGCGCGGCTTCCATCAGCCCCACGCCCAGCGCATCGGCCACGGTTTGCACCGCCTTCTTGGCGCCTTCGCGGTCGAGCTTGAAGCTGCCGCCCAGGAGGTTTTCGGGGAGGTAGCCCAGCACGACATTGGCGTCGGTCACGGTCGGCAGCGTGCCGCCCTTGCCATAGGCGACCGGGCCGGGCACCGCGCCCGCGCTTTCCGGCCCGACCCGTAGCGCCTTGGTCAGTTCGGGCACATGGGCGATCGAGCCGCCGCCCGCGCCCACGGTCTTCACGTCCAGCGCCGACGCGCGGACCGAAAGGTGCCCGACATCGGTGGTGCGCACGCGGCGTGCCTCAAGCCCTTCGATCAGCGCCACGTCGGTCGAGGTGCCGCCGACGTCGAGCGTCAGGATATTCTCGAAGCCGGCGTTCTTCGCCACCCACAGCGCGCCCGTCACCCCGCCGGCGGGGCCGGACATCAGGATGTTGACCGGATGCTCCTCGGCCTTCTGGCTGCTCATCAAACCGCCGTCCGAACGCAGCAGCGACAGCTTGCCCTGCAGCCCTTCGTCTTCCAGCTTGGTGCGCAGGTTGGAGACATATTTGCTCACCACCGGGCGCACCGCCGCATTGGCGACGGTCGAGAGCGTGCGCTCGTACTCCTGCATTTCGGGCAGGACTTCATGGCTGAGCGAGACGGGGATACCGGGCAGTTCCTCGCCTGCGATTTCGCCGATGCGCTTCTCATGCGCGCCGTTAACGTAAGCGTTGATCAGGCTGACCGTCAGCGCTTCGATGCCGTTAGCCTTGAGCTTGCGCAGCGCGGCGCGCACCGCAGCCTCGTCCAGCGGGCGTATTTCCTTGCCATCGGCTCCCATACGGCCGGGTACCTCGACCGTGTCCTCCAGATGTGCCAGCGGGGTCGGCTTGGGCCACACGATCCACGCCGCAAGGCCGCCCGGCACGAAGCTGCGCGCGATCTGCATGATGTCGCGATAGCCCTCGGTGGTGACGAGGCCGACCTTGGCGCCCTTGCCTTCGAGCACCGCATTGGTCGCGACGGTCGTGCCGTGGAGGAAATAGGAGATATCGCTGGGGGACACTCCGGCTTCCGCCGTGATCGCCTTCACCCCGTTGAGGATGCCCTCGGAACTGTCATGCGGGGTCGATGGCGTCTTGTGGCGCCAGAATTTCCCGCTCGTCTCGTCGAACAGCAGCAGATCGGTGAAGGTTCCCCCGACATCGACGCCCAGCCTGTAAGTCATAATCTCTCCGTGGCTTCGGTTTCGTCAGGCCGCGCGTGCGACCATCGATGGCAATTCGCGGCCCAGCCTTTCGGCGAACCAGCGGTTGGTGGTGATGGCGGCATCCAGATCGACGCCGCTGTCGATGCCTGAACGCTCCATCATGTAGATAAGGTCCTCGGTCGCGATATTTCCGGTCGCCTTGGGGGCGAAGGGGCAGCCGCCCAATCCGCCGAGCGAGGCATCGAAGATCCGCACACCAGCCTGACACGCCGCCCAGGCATTGGCGATGCCGGTGCCGCGCGTATTATGGAAATGCGCCCGCATCGGTATCCGCCCTTCGAGCAGTTCGCCGAGCTCTGCGAACAGCTCGCTCACCTGTGCCGGAATGCCGACGCCGATCGTGTCCGCCAGCGCGATCTCTTCGGGCTCTTCCGCCGCTATTTCCTCGGCGATGGCGAGCACTGTCGCAGGTTTCACCTCACCTTCGAATGGGCATCCGAAGGCTGCGCTGATTGTAACCTGCGCACGCATCCCCTCGGCCTTGGCAAAGCGGATCATGTCGCGATTTTCGGCGATACCTTCGGCGATGGTCTGCCCCTGGTTCTTCTGGCCGAAGGTGTCGCTGGCGACCAGTACACAGCCGACCTGGTCGATCCCACGTTTGCCGCCGTCGCGGGTGGCGAGGCCGCGCAGCACGCCGCGCTTGTTGAGCGTCAGCCCGATATAGGTCGCGTCGGCACGATCGGGCAGGCCGGCGATGACGGCTTCGGCATCGGCCATTTGCGGGACCCGCTGCGGGTGGACGAAACTCGCCACTTCCAGCCGCCGCGCGCCGTAGTCGAGCATGCGGTTGATCAGCGCCAGCTTCACCTCGGTCGAGATGATGTCGGGCTCGTTCTGCAACCCGTCGCGCGGGCCGACTTCTACCAGTTCGATGGAGGAAACATTTGTATACATTTCGTTATGCAACCCCCCGATCCAGTCGAGCAAGGCCCCGATGTGCATCGGCGTAGACATGGTACGCGCGGCGAATATGACCGGCCATTATGGCTTCGGCCCATGGCCCATCCCTACGCGCAAATGCCGCCAGCAGGTCTTCATGTTCGGTGTAGGAGCGGCTAAATGCATCGATCCCGTAGTGTTGTGCGGTTCGCCAGACAACCGGCTGTTCGATCAGAGCACCGAGCAAGCTTTTGAGGCGCCGCGAATCAGCCGCCTCAAGAATAATCTCATGAAACTTCTTATTGTGATCCAGGAAAGCTTGGACATCGGGCCTGCCATGTGCAGTTGCCCTGTAAATAGCTGAATTACAATCACGAAGTGCTTTAAGCGTCTTGTTGTCCATACGCTCCGCGGCGCGCCTGGCCGCGTAGCTTTCCACCATCGCCCGCAGCTCGAACGCATCTGCCACATCACCCAAAGACCAGTCGGCCACGAAGCTGCGCTGCGAATTGTTCTTGCGCACTAAGAGCTCGGATTCCAGCCTCCTGAGAGCATCGCGAACCGGAGTGCGCGAGACGCCGCAGCGCTCGGCGAGCATCTCTTCGCTCAGTTGTTCTCCCGAGGCGAGTTCGCCTGAGAGAATCATCGCTCGAATAGTTTCATAAGCTCGATCGGAAGCTTTTGTCATTCTTAGCTCTTGGGGCTTGACTTGTCTCAACTGTATACAATATCAAACATGGGAAGCAAGGGTGTTGCGGCCATTGTTGCTGAGCGCGAGGAAGCGGATTTGGGTGACATGAACCGTATCAAGGTCATCGTGCCGATCCCGATGGATGAGGCTGGCGTTGCCAACCGGGCCGAGCAATTGCCGGAGCACTTCGTGCGCCCCGATTTCAAGCCCGAATTCGAAGCGGTGCGCTGGGGTGCGGCGCTGGGCGACAGCTATCACGACACCATGCTGATGGACTGGACCGTATTCCAGGCCGGGATCACTGCCGAGGAAGAAGGATATGCCGGTGTGCTGATCGACACGGTCAGCGACAGCGGCATGCGCGCCTTGCGCAGCGCGCTGAGCATCCCGGTGGTCGGCCCGGGCGAGGCGAGCTTCGCGATGGCGATGATGCTGGGCAAGAAGTTCACTGTGCTGACCATGTGGCCCGAGTGGTTCCCGCTCTACGAGAAGACGCTGACCGAATATGGCTGGTGGGATCGGGTCGCCTCGCTGCGGTCGATCGACACGCGGCCCGATGTCACCGAATTGCTGGAAGGCAAGGAAGAGGTGGTGTTCGGCAAGCTCAAGGCCGAAGCGGAAAAGGCGATGGAGGAAGACGGGGCCGATGTGATCGTGCTCGGCTCCACCACCATGCACCAGAGCGCCGCCTATCTCGACAGCCAGTTGCCGATCCCGGTGCTGAACCCGGGGCAGGTTGCCTACAAGCTGCTCGAAACGCAGATCGAGCTGGGCCTGACCCATTCGAAGAAGGCCTTTCCCGCACCCGAAGTGCCCAAGCAAGCAGACATCCGAAAGGGGTGGTATTGATGAGCGATTGGAGCGAAGGCGGATCCGGACAGGCGCCGCTGCCCTATCCCTTTTACATCGACATTGTGACCAAGCGCTATTTCGACGGGGTCGACAACAAGAACCTCGACAAGGTGCTCAACTGCTTCACGCCCGATGCGGTGCTGACCGAGGTCACCAGCAACACAGTGCATGAAGGGCGCGAGGCGATCCGGGCGATGTTCGTCAAGCTGTTCGCCGATTTCGAGCAGATCTGGCACGGCAATTTCGTCCACACCGCCGATCCGGAAACGAACGCGATCTGCAGCCAGTTCACCGTGCTGATTACCCCCGATGGCGCCGATCAGCTACGCTATGAAAACTGCAACCGCTTCTATCTGAAGGACCGGTTGTTCCACCGCGTCTATGTCTACATGAGCGGCGACAGCTTGCTGAAGGAAGGGGACGCCTGATGCAGTACGAACCCACGCTTGACCGGGCCGCCCTGATCGACTTCGCGACCCAGAAATACTTCGCCAATGTCGATGCGAAGAACATGGAAGCGACGCTCGACTGTTTCCATGACGAAGCGCTGTTCTGCGTCCAGACCGCGTTCACCCGCCATGCCGGCAAAGGTGAAATCCGCCGCATGTTCGAAGATTTCTTCGGCGCTTACGAAACCATCATCCATCGCGATTTCACCTGCACGGTGGACGAAGCGAACGGGCGCATCGCGGCCTGCTTTACCGCCGAGCTGCACGATGTTGATGGCAATGTGACCTTGCTTTACAACACCAATTTCTGGCGGCTGCGTCCGGGGGCGGACGGGCCGAAATTCCAGGAAGTCTATGTCTATATGAGCGGCGCCAACGTCCTGACCTGACAGCGTCGATTGAGCGAAAACACACAGTTCAGGGAGAACTGAAAATGAGGAACTTCAAGACCGTTCTTGCATCGGGCGCCGCCATTGGTGCCCTTTTTACTGCAACGCCGGTGCTGGCACAGGATGCCGCTGGCGCCGAAGAGGCGGAGGAAAGCAACGCGATCATCGTCACTGCCCGCCGCCAGAACGAAACGCTGGCCGAGGTGCCGACCGCGATCACCGTGTTCACCGCCGACGCGCTGGAGAAGACCGGCATCCAGACGGCTGACGAATTCGTCCAGCTGACCCCGGGCGTTACCATCGTCACCGGCACTGCCGAGGCCGGCGACACGCAGATCAACATCCGCGGGATCAACGGCGCGCGCGACGCGGAAAGCTCGGTTGCGCTGGTGGTTGACGGAATCCTCAAGACCAACACGGCGCAGCTGAACCAGGACCAGGGCACGCTGCGCCAGATCGAAATCCTCAAAGGCCCGCAGGGCGCGCTATATGGCCGCAACGCGGCGGCCGGGGCGATCGTGATCCAGACGCTCAAGCCGGGCGAAGTACTGGAAGGCGGGGTCAAGGTAAGTGCAGCTGAGGATTCGACTTACAAGGCATCGGCCTTTGTCTCCGCGCCGGTAGGCGATGGTGCGGGTTTCGTTATCTCGGGCAGCTATTCCACCACCGACGGCTTCTACCGTAACCGCTTCCTGGACTCCAAGACGATCGACGACCAGGAAGTGTGGTCGATCGACGGGCGGTTTGTCGCCAATCTGGGGCCGGCGACCGAGCTGGATGTGAAGGCGCGCTATGCCGATCTCAAGGGCGCCTCGATCAACTTCAACGCGGCCTTCCACCTGCCCAATTTCGCTGCCGTCGATCCGGCCTTCTTCGAGGATGTGAACGAGCATCCGTTCGATTTCTATTCGAACATCCGGCCCACAAACGCGCAGCAAACCTTCGAAGCTTCGGCCAAGATCGAGCATGAATTCGAAGGCGCCACGCTGACGGCGTGGGCACTTTACAGCGATGTCGACCAGTCGCTGACGGCTGACGGCACCTCG
The DNA here is from genome assembly GCF_036324225.1 of Altererythrobacter litoralis. NCBI lineage: Bacteria > Pseudomonadati > Pseudomonadota > Alphaproteobacteria > Sphingomonadales > Erythrobacteraceae > Altererythrobacter > Altererythrobacter litoralis. The sequence goes on along the minus strand of NZ_JAZDQV010000003.1, from coordinate 176,579 downwards.
GCGGACTTTGCACGCTTCCTCGACTTCACCGGAACTGCGACCGGCGACCTGGCGGCCGCCAATGCCGCCTGTTTCGCCTCGACCGCGCAGCTGACCGGCTATCCGCTCAATGCGCCGACCTTTATCGGGCAGATCCCGGTGCCGTTTATCTTCGCACCGGCCAATGGCTCGACCTTCGGGCCGTACAGCCCGACGACTTGCGATGGTACGCAATACCAGATCCGCCAGCAGAGCGATTTCAGCGCGGAAGTGCGGCTGGCATCGAATGGCGACGGCTATGTCGACTGGCAGATCGGCGCCTATTACCTGCACATCGATCGCGATGTGGGCGTCAGCCTGGGCGCGGACCTGGGCAACGGGATCACCCGCCAGCTATACAACGCGCCGGGCTCAGCCAACCCGACCACGCAGCTCTTCAATGACGACTTCTCGACCGATGTTTATGCGGTGTTTGCGTCGGCCGATTTCGAAGTGAGCGATCGCCTCGAACTCGGACTCGCAGCGCGCTACGATATCGAGGATCGCAAGGTCTCGAGCCTTGTCCCCGCCGTGTTCGATCCGTTCACCGGCGGGCCGATCAACCCCGGCCAGGCAGTGGTGGGCGGCGTAGTCCAGCCGATTGCCGACCAGTCCGAAAAGTTCAAGCAGCTGCAGCCCAAGATTTCGCTACGCTATGAGCTGAGCGACGACGTCAATTTCTACGCCAACTGGGGGATCGGCTTCAAATCGGGCGGGTTCAACAACCAGGGTTCGGCGGCGATCGTCGATTCCGCTTTCAACCAGTTCATCGGCACCAGCGTGCTGATCGAAGACCAGTACCGCAAGGAAAAGTCGAGCGCGTTCGAAGCGGGGATCAAGGGTGAAATCGGCGGTGCGGTCACCTTCGACCTCGCCGGTTACTACACCACGATCGACGACATGCAGTTCTTCGAATTCTTCGTTGGTCCCTTCGGCCTGCTGCGCGTGGTCTCCAACATCGACGAGGTGGAGGTCTATGGCGCCGAGCTCAACCTCAGCGCCGAGATCATGCCGGGCTGGAGCGTGTTCGGCTCAGCCAATGTGACCGAAAGCGAGATCAAGGAAAATGCCTCGCGTCCGGTCACGGTGGGCAACAAGTCGCCCTATACCGCCGATTACACGATTAACCTGGGCACCCAGCTTGACCTGCCGGTGACCAACACGATCGATTTCGTGGCACGTGCGGATTACCGCATCACCGGCCCGACCTGGTTCCACACGCTGCAGGACGATCCCAACCCCACGCTGTTCAGCGGCCTGCTGCCCGGCTCCGCGCTGGAGCTGCCGGCCTTTGTCGGCGACGCCGATTATTCGATTTCGCGGCGCGACGAATTCTCGGTCATGGACCTGCGCGTCGGGTTCGAGACCGACAGCTGGTCGATCACCGCTTTCGCGGACAATCTCCTCAACGAGAAATATCTCAACGAAGTGATCACCGCGGTCGAGTTTGGCGGGTCGTTCATCTCGCCTGGAGGGTTGCGTCGTTTCGGGGTTGAACTAGGCTACAAGTTCTAAGCCGAACAACGCGAAAGGGTCCCTTCGGGTGAGCACGGAAGGCGCAAAGGGCAATTATGCCGGTGTCTTCGAAGGACGGATCGGGTTCGGGCGAAAGCCCGCGCTGATCCTGGTCGACTTCGTCGAAGCCTATTTCGCGAAGGACAGCCCGCTTTATGCGGATGTCGAGCCTGCGCTCGCGGCGGCATTGCAATTGCGCGATGCCGCCCGCGCGGCGGGTCTGCTGGTGATCTACACCAATGTCGAATTCCATCCCTCGATGATCGACGGGGGGCGCTTCGCGCAGAAGATCGGCGCGCTTTCCAGTTTCGTACGTGGCAGCCAGTTCGGCGCCTGGCCAAGCGGGCTGGAGCCGCGCGCAGACGAGCTGGTGATTTCGAAGCAATATGCCAGCGCATTCTTCGGCACTTCGCTCGCTTCGACGCTTACCGCCAGCGGGCATGACAGCCTGGTCATCACCGGGCTTTCAACCAGCGGTTGCGTCCGCGCGACCTGCGTCGATGCCTGCCAGCACGGTTTCATCCCGATCGTGGTGGAAGAGGCAGTGGGCGACCGGCACGACGATGTCCATCGCGCCAATCTGTTCGACATGAACGCCAAATATGGCGATGTGGTTGGCATGGCCGAAGTGCTGGAGCACTTCGCGCAAGTCGCGCAGGCCTAGGCGCCGCTCAGCAACCTTCCGGCCACCGCGTCGAGCTTTGCCAGCAGTGCCGGGTCGTGCTTGTCGGGCGCGGTGATCACTGCGTCTTCCAGCGCGAAATCGATCGGCGAAGGCTCGCGCGCTTCAGGCAGGACATTGATGAAGCGTACCAGCATGTCGCGCGCCAGCTTGCCGTTCAGCTGCATTTGCGCGATCACTTGCGCCACGTCGACCGCTTCGCCTTCACGCCAGCAGTCGTAATCGGTCACCATGCCTACCAGCGCATAGGGCAGCTCGGCTTCGCGGGCGAGCTTGGCTTCGGGCATGGCGGTCATCCCGATCACGTCTGCACCCCATTCCCGATACATGCGGCTTTCGGCGCGGGTCGAGAACTGCGGGCCTTCCATTGCGAGGTAGGTCGCGCCGGTCGCAACCTTGCCCTTGGCCCCGGCGATCGCGGCTGCGGCCATTTCGGACAGGCGCGGGCAGACCGGGTCGGCCATGGAGACATGCGCGACCAGCCCGGTTCCGAAGAAGCTGTTTTCGCGCGAAGTGGTGCGATCGATGAACTGGTCGACCACGGCGAAGCGGCCCGGCTCAATCTCCTCGCGCAAGGATCCGACCGCCGAGATCGCCAGAATGTCGGTGCAGCCGGCACGCTTGAGCACGTCGATATTGGCGCGGGCGTTGAGATCGCGCGGCGAGACCGGATGGCCGCGGCCATGGCGCGGCAGGAAGCGCACGCGCACATCGCCGATGCGCCCGCACAGCACTTCGTCGCTGGGCTTGCCCCACGGGCTCTCGATCGCGATCCATTGCGCGTCTTCGAGCCCTTCGATCGCGTAGAGCCCCGATCCGCCGATGATCCCGATGGTCCACGGGCTGGTCATGCAATTCCCCTGTCTGCGCGCATTCGCACCATGCTTTATCGCTCAATGCCGCGACATGGCAAAGAAATGGTTAGCCGATGCGCGCTAACCCTGCCCGGCGGTTGGGCGATTTGGGTTGCATAGCGCAATGGATAGGCGCGGCAAGGCGACGCAATGCCTATAAAATGCGGCGAAAACATTTGCCCTGCGGGCGTGCCAGTCCCATCTTGGCGACTCGCAGATCCCCTTACGAGAATGTGAAGAGAGAGGCTCCCATGGTCACCCAGTATAAGAACCTGATCGACGGCAAGATGGTCACGACCGGCGAATGGTGCGACGTAGTCAATCCCGCCAATGAGCAAGTGATCGGCCAGGTGCCGAAATGCGGCAAGGACGAGCTGGACCAGGCCGTGGCTGCGGCTCGCCGCGCATTCAAGACCTGGAAGAACACGTCGTTCGAAGAGCGCCAGGCGGCCTGCATGGCGATTTCGAACGCGATCAAGGACAATGCCGATGAACTCTTTCGCCTGCTGACGAGCGAGCAGGGCAAGCCGCACGAGCAGGCCAAGGGCGAAATTTTCGGCGCGGTCGGCATGTCCGCCGGGCAGTCGACGCTCAAGCTGGAAGACGTGGTCAATGAAGACAGCGACCAGCGCCTCAGCCGCACCCGCCGCGTACCGGTGGGCGTGGTCGGCGGGATCGTGCCGTGGAACTTCCCGGTCATGATGGCGATCCAAAAGATCGTGCCCGCGCTGATGAGCGGCTGCACCATCGTGCTCAAGCCCTCGCCCTTCACTCCGCTCACCACGCTGCGCATTGCAGAGCTGATTGCGGACAAGGTGCCGGCAGGCACGGTCAATATCATCACCGGCGAAGACAGCCTTGGCCCGCTGATCACTTCGCACCCCGATATCGATAAGATCACCTTCACCGGCTCGACCGCGACCGGCAAGAAGATCATGGAAGGCGCCAGCGCCGACCTGAAGCGCATCACGCTCGAACTGGGCGGCAATGACGCTTCGATCGTGCTGCCCGATGCCGATCCGAAGAAGGTGGCGGAACAGCTGTTCTGGTCCAGCTTCTCCAATGCCGGGCAGATCTGCGTGGCGGCGAAGCGCATCTATATCCACGAGGATATCTATGACGAGCTGAGCCAGGCGATCGTCGACTATGCCAAGACGGTGAAGGTGGGCGACGGGTCCGAACAGGGCACCGGCGTCGGCCCGATCCAGAACAAGAAGCAATTCGATCGCGTGTGCGAGCTGATCGAGGACGCCAAGGAGCATGGCTACAAGTTCCTGGTCGGCGGCGAGGTCGATCCGTCGGGCACCGGCTATTACGTGCCGATCACCATCCTCGACAATCCGCCCGAAGACGCGCGGATCGTGGCCGAGGAACAGTTCGGCCCGGTCATGCCGCTGATGAAGTTCTCGAGCGAGGACGAAGTGATCCAGCGCGCCAACAATTCGGACTATGGCCTCGCCGGTGCGGTGTGGACCGGCAATCCGGAGAAAGGCGTCGAGATCGCCGAGCAGCTCGAAACCGGCACGGTGTGGATCAACGAATATCTCCACCTGTCGCCCTTCGCGCCTTTCGGCGGCCACAAGCAGTCGGGTTTCGGCGCCGAATACGGCCTCGATGGGCTCAAGGAGTTCACCTATCCGCAGGTGATCACCGTGCGGAAAGACAACGTCCCCGCCTGATCGCGCTATTGCGGTGAGCGGGGCGGAAGCAGGCACACTCGAAACGGGCCTGGCCCGCGCACTGGCGCGGGTCGGGCTCGGTCCGCCTGCGGGGATGACGCGCCTTACCGGCGGTGCAACCATGGAAAGCTGGCGCTTCGAAGCGAGCGGCGAGCATTTCGTGCTGCGCCGCGCGCCTTCCGCCGCAATGATGGAAGGCCGTGCGATCGGCCACGACATCGAAGCCGCGGCGATCCGCGCGGTCCATGCAGTGGGCGTGCTGGCGCCCGAGATCGTGGTCGAGCTGGAGCCGGATGACGGGCTCGGGACCGGCTTCGTCATGCGCGCGCTGCCCGGCACGCCCGACCCGCGCACGATCCTTGCAGACAATGCGGGTGACGCGGAGGGGCAAAAGCTCGCGGGCCAGCTTGCGCGCGAGCTGGCCGGGATCCACGGCGTTGACTTCAACGCCTTGCCCGAAGGCTTGCCTACGCTCGATCCGGCTGAAGGCGTGGCGGGCCTGCGCACGCAGTTCGAGGAAGCAGGCGGCGACCGCCCGGTCGTGGCGCTGGCGCTGCGCTGGCTGGAAGACAATTTGCCCGCACCGACCGATCCGGCCCTGATCCATGGCGATTATCGGCTCGGCAATGTGCTGGTCGCGGGACGCGAGCTCACCGGGGTGCTCGATTGGGAGCTCGCCCATCTCGGCGATCCGCATGAGGATCTCGCCTACGCCTGCATGACCGTGTGGCGTTTCGCGCGGATCGATCGCCCGGCTGCGGGCCTGGCAAGCCTCGACGACTTGTTCGCCGCCTATGAGGCAGCCGGTGGCCGACCGGTCGATCCTGCATGCTTCCACTGGTGGCTGGTCTATCGCACGTGCTGGTGGGCGCTCGGCTGCTGGCGCATGGGGCGCACCTGGCGCGAAGGCGCCGACCGCACGGTCGAGCGCGCGATCATCTCGCGCCGGACCAGCGAGCAGGAGCTCGACCTGCTCCTTCTCCTCGAAAGCGAGGCGCCGCAGGCCGAGCGCGAGCGGGTACTGCCACCTTCATCGCCGCTGCCGCCTCCCACGGGAGAGGCAACGGCGGGCGAACTCGCCACGGCGATTTCCGAATGGCTCGCCACGGTCAAGGATCGGATGGAGGGCCATGACCGCTTCCAGCATGCGGTGGCGCGCAACGCACTCGGCATCATCGCGCGCGACTATGCCGCGAAGGTCGACCCGGTCGATGCGCCGCTCGCCCGCGCGCTGCTCGACGGTTCGCGGAGGCTGGCCGAACCCGGGCTGCTCGCGCAGCTGCGCCGCACCGCACTCGACAAGCTGGCGGTCGACATGCCCAAATACCCCGCGCTCGCGGTTGCCCGGCGCCAATGGACAGGAGAGGATTGATGGATTTCACCGTCCCGCAGGAACTCGAGGACTATTACGCCGAACTGGTAAAGTTCATCGAGACCGAGATCGTCCCGCTCGAGCAAGCGGACGACAACATCCGCTTTTTCGACCATCGCCGCGAACATGCGCGCACCGATTGGGAGAAGGGCGGGCTGCCGCGCCACGAATGGGAGGACCTGCTGCGCCAGTCGCGCAAGCTGGCCGACGAAGCGGGCCACTGGCGCTTCTCCGCGCCGAAGAAATATGGCGGCAAGGACGGTTCAAACCTCTGGATGGCGGTGATCCGCGACCGCTTCGCTGCGCGCGGGCTGGGCCTGCACAACGATCTGCAGAACGAACATTCGATCGTCGGCAATTTCCCCTTCGTCGCCATGTTCGAGACATTCGGCACCGAAGAGCAGAAACAGGAATTCATCCTTGGCGGCTTTGAGGGCACGCGGCGGGTCGCCTTTGGCCTGACCGAGGCCAACCACGGCTCGGACGCGACGCATATGGGCACGCGCGCGGTTCGCGAGACGCGCGACGGGGTCGACGGCTGGCGCATCGATGGCGAGAAGATGTGGATCACCGGCATGCATGTCGCCACCCATTGCGCAATGTTCGCCCGCACCAGCGGCAAGGCTGGCGATGCGAGCGGCATCACTTGCTTCCTCGTGCCCAACCCCACGCCCGGCCTCGAGATCGAGGAATGGATGTGGACCTTCAACATGCCGACCGACCACCCGCGCCTGTCGGTCAACAATGTCTGGGTGCCCGACAGCGCGATCCTTGGCGTCGAAGGGCGCGGGCTCGCGCTGGCGCAAAGCTTCGTCCACCAGAACCGCATTCGCCAGGCAGCTTCTTCGCTCGGCGCGGCGAGCTATTGCGTCGAGGAAAGCGTGCGATACGCCCGCGAACGCAAGCCCTTCGGCGAGGAACTGGCGAAGAACCAGGCGATCCAGTTCCCGTTGGTCGAACTTGCCACCCAATGCGAGATGCTGCGCCTGTTGATCTACAAGACCGCCTGGGAAATGGACAACATGCCGCACGAGATGATCGAGAAGACCATCTCGGACAAGGTGAGCATGTGCAATTACTGGGCGAACCGGCTGGTGTGCCAGGCCGCCGACCGCGCGATGCAGGTGCATGGCGGGATCGGCTATTCGCGGCACAAGCCGTTCGAGCATATCTACCGCCACCACCGCCGCTATCGCATCACCGAAGGCGCGGAGGAAATCCAGATGCGCAAGGTGGGTGCCTACCTGTTCGGCTATCTGGGCCCCAAGCGGGGGGTGTACGGATAAGACGGCGCTAGCCGCTCGCCATTCATCGATCCCTGTTGCGCAATGATCGTTCGCGCGCTGGCATAATTCGCGCGGCCCATTATGACTCCCCGCCTGTTCAAGGGGAGAACCATCTATGGGTCGCACTGCCACCAGCCGCTTTGTCGGCACCCGTTCCATTGCCGCCGTGCTGCTTGCCGGTGCCGCACTCGTCGCAACGCCGCTTGCCGCGCAGGACGAAGGCGGGGAGAAGAAGGACGAGAAGTGGGACGTCGAAGCGCCCAAGGGTGCGACGATCAAGCAAGTGCCGATCGAGACGAGCGAAGGCACTTGGATGGATGTTGACGTTTCGCCCGATGGCAAGACGATCGCTTTCGCCCTGCTGGGCGACATCTACACCATGCCGATCACCGGCGGAACGCCGACCCGCATTGCCGAAGGTCTGGCCTGGGAAGTGCAACCGCGCTTCTCGCCCGATGGCAGCCGCATCGCCTTCACTTCGGATCGCGCCGGCGCGGACAATATCTGGGTGATGAATGCCGACGGTTCGGACAAGCGGCAGGTCACCAAGGAAGATTTCCGCCTGCTCAACCAGCCAAGCTGGAGCCCCGACGGGCGCTTCATCGTCGCCAAGAAGCACTTCACCACCCAGCGTTCGGCGGGCACGGGCGAAATCTGGATGTATCACGTCTCGGGCGGCGGCGGCGTCCAGCTGACCGAACGGCCCAATCCGCAATTCCAGAAGGAAATCGGCGAGCCGATATTCGCGCCCGATGGCAGCGCGGTCTATTTCACTCGTAACACCACGCCGGGCAATGCCTTCATCTACGCGCAGGATTCGAACGCCGGGATCTTCGCGATCGAACGCTATGACATTGCCAGCGGCGAAGTGACCACCGCGGTTTCAGGCTTCGGCGGGGCAGTGCGCCCGACGCCCTCGCCCGATGGCAAGTCGATCGCCTTCGTCCGCCGCGACAAGGACCAGAGCCAGCTGTGGGTGAAAGACATCGCCAGCGGCGCCGAACGCATGGTTTATGGCGATCTCGACCTCGACATGCAGGAAACCTGGGCGGTCTATGGCGTCTATCCCAATATGGACTGGACGCCTGACAGCCAGTCGATCGTGTTCTGGGCAGGCGGCAAGCTCAAGCGCATCGGTGCCGACGGCACCGGCCTCGCGGAAATTCCTTTCACCGTCAGCGACACCCGCGGGGTCGCCGATGCGCCGCACCCGGTGATCGAGGTTTCGCCGGACAGCTTCACCACCGCCATGCCGCGTTTCGCCACGCTTTCGCCCGACGGCAGCCGCGTGGTGTTCGAAAGCATGGGCAGGCTCTACACCAAGAGCGCGCGCGGCAGTGACGCTCCTGCGCGGCTGACCCGCGACAGCTCCGACACGCTCGAGCTGTGGCCCGCTTTCAGCCGCGACGGCAAGAAGCTTGCCTATATCCGCTGGAATGACGAGCGGCTGGGCGAGATCGTCGTCGCTGACGCCAATGGCCGCAACCCGCGCGTGGTGACGGGCCAGCCGGGGCATTACGCGATGCCGCAATTCAGCCCCGATGGCGCCACTATCGTGTTCGAGAAGCGCGAGGGCGGCTATCTGACCGCGCCCGAATATTCGGAGAACCCCGGCATCTACACCGTGCCTGCGGCAGGCGGGGCGATGCAGCTCGTTTCGCGCGACGGATCGGACCCGCATTTCGGCGCAGACAACGATCGCATCTTCATGAGCGTGAACGCGGGCGGCAAGCTGGCGCTCGTTTCGACCCATCTCGACGGCGAGGATCGCCGCACCCATGCGCAGGGCGAACTCGCCAACGACTTCCGCGTATCGCCCGATGGGCAGACCGTTGCGTTCCGGCAGAATTACGAAGTCTTTGCCATGCCGCTGATGCCGGGCGGCAAGCCGGTCGACGTGGGAGAAAAGGGCGGCGCGCTGCCGGTGACCCGCGTCAGCAAGGGCGGCGCGGATTATGTCGGCTGGTCGCGCGACGGTGCGCTGCTCAACTGGTCGATCGGCCCCGAAGTGAGGACCGCCGAGACCGCGCAATTCTTCCGCAACTCACCCAAGGGCAAGGATGACAAGGGCGATGGGTTCACTCCGCCAGAGGCAGGCATCCCGATCGGCCTGACGATCGAAGCGGCCAAGCCCACGGGCACGCTGGTGCTGATCGGCGCGCGCGTGCTCACCATGGCGGGCGATGGCGCCGGTGCGATCGACAATGCCACCATCGTGATCGAAGGGGACCGGATCACCGCGGTCGGGCCGACCGGCGCGCTGACGGTGCCCGAAGGCGCGACCACGATCGACGTTACCGGCAAGGTGATCATGCCGGGCCTGGTCGATGCGCATGCGCACGGGCCATACGGCACCGGGGACCTGATCCCGCAGCAGAACTGGGCGCTGATCCAGGACCTCGCCATGGGCGTCACCACGATCCACAATCCGTCCTCCGATGCGAGCATGGTGTTCGCCGCAGCCGAGCGGCAGCGCGCCGGGCTCACGCTCGGCCCGCGCATCTTCTCGACCGGCGAGATCATCTACGGCGCGAAATCTCCGAGCGTTTATGCGCGGATCGACTCCTATGAGGATGCGCTCGAGCATGTCCGCCGGATCAAGGCGCAAGGCGGCATCTCGGTGAAGAACTATAACCAGCCGCGGCGCGAGCAGCGCCAGATGGTGGCGCGCGCCGCCGCCGATGAAGGCATGCTGGTGGTGGCCGAGGGCGGCTCGCTGTTCGGCATGGACATGAACCTGATCGTGGACGGCAATTCCACGCTTGAGCACAACGTCCCGGGCGAAGTGATGTATGAGGATGTGCTGCAGCTGTTCGGCCAGTCGCAGACCAATTACACGCCGACGCTGGCGGTCACCTACGGCGGCCTGGCAGGTGATCCCTATTGGCGCCAGGCGACCGATGTGTTCGACAACCCGCTGATGGTGCACACCAGCCCCAAGCATCTGCTCGCCGCAACGGCGCGGCGCACCAAGGCACCCGACTGGGCGTTCGTCGATGACGATGCGGCACGCGAAGCGAAGAAGATCGCGGAGCGCGGCGTCAAGGTCAGCATTGGTGCGCATGGCCAGCAGGCCGGCATCGGCGCGCATTGGGAGCTGTGGAGCTTCGCGCGCGGCGGGATGAGCCCGACCGAGGCGCTGCGCGCCGGCACGATCGAATCCGCGCGTTCGCTTGGGATGGACAAGGACATCGGCAGTATCGAGCCGGGCAAGCTGGCCGATCTTGTGGTGCTCAATGCCGACCCCTCGGCTGACATCCACAATTCGGACAAGATCGACCAGGTGATGCTGGGCGGGCGGCTCTATGATGCCAAAACCATGAACGAGGTTAGCACCGGCACTGCCCAGCGGCGCAAATATTGGTGGGAATGAGGGCGGCGGCAGGCGCCGCCCTGCGTTCTAGCTAGTGGCGGCGTCGGCCCAACCCGGCGGCAGGCGCGGTTCGACCACCTGCCGCAGCACGAAGCTCGATTCCATCCGCACGACACCCGGAAGGCGCGACAATTCCTCGCGGTGGATCTGTGCGAAGTGATCGAGTGAACGGACCAGCAGGCTGACGAAATAGTCGTCGCTGCCGCTCATGAGTTCGCATTGGACCACCGAAGGGCTGGCGGCAATCGCCTGCTCGAAAGCGTCGAGCTGTTCGCGGCTCTGGCTCGCCAGTGTCATGCGGATATGGACACGCGCGCCGTAGCCCAGCTTCTCGACGTCGAGATCCGCCTGGTATCCGCGGATCAGCCCGCTTTCCTCCATCGCGCGCTGGCGCCGCGCGATCGAAGTGGGGGAGCGCCCGATCGACTCGCCCATCTGCTGATGCGTGGCGCGCGCATCGGCGCTCAATTGTTGGAGCAGCTTGCGATCGACCGCATCGAGTTCCATGCTACTAACCTGCGTTATCGGGCCAAATGATGCAGAAATACTGCAGTATTGAGCCCATATCCCTCAATCTTCGCTGAGATTCAAGCCGGGTATGCGTGTATACTGCACCGAGAGAGTTTTATCCGGAGAGAACCCATGCTTGTCGGCGTCCCCAAGGAAATCAAGAACCACGAATATCGTGTCGGCCTCACGCCCGAAGCGGCGCGCGAATATGTCGCTGCCGGTCATCAGGTCATCGTCGAAACCGGCGCCGGAATGGGCATCAGCAAGACTGATGCCGACTATGCAGCTGTCGGTGCGGAAATCGTCGACAGCGCCGCTGAAGTCTTCGCCCGCGCCGAAATGGTGGTGAAGGTGAAGGAGCCGCAGCCGTCCGAATGGGTCCAGCTGCGCGAAGGCCAGATCCTTTTCACCTATTTGCACCTCGCTCCCGATCCCGAGCAGGCGAAGGGCCTGATGGCGTCGGGCGTTTCAGCGGTGGCCTATGAAACCGTGACCGCGCCTGACGGCTCGCTGCCGCTGCTTGCTCCGATGAGCGAAGTGGCCGGGCGCCTGTCGATCGAAGCGAGCGCGCATGCCAGCCACGCCAACAATGGCGGGCGCGGCATTTTGATGGGCGGCGTGCCCGGCGTGCTGCCGGCCAAGGTCGTGGTCATCGGTGGCGGCGTCGTCGGTACGCAGGCGGCGCGCATGGCTGTGGGCCTCGGCGCCAATGTCGAGATCCTCGACCGTTCGCTGCCGCGCATCCGCGAGCTCGACGACATGTTCCAGGGCCGGGCAACCACCCGCTATTCCAACGCGGGAACGATCGAGGACGCGATCACTCAGGCCGATGTTGTCATCGGCGCCGTGCTGGTCCCCGGTGCCAGCGCACCGCGGCTGGTCACGCGCGACATGCTCGGGCTGATGAAGCGCCGGGCCGTGTTGGTCGACGTCGCCATCGACCAGGGTGGGTGTTTCGAAACGTCGAAGCCGACCACGCATGAAGACCCGACCTACCTCGTCGACGACATCATTCACTATTGCGTCGCCAACATGCCGGGCGCGGTTCCGCATACCTCCAGCTATGCGCTCAACAATGCGACGTTGCCGTTCGGGCTGGCGCTGGCCAACAAGGGCATTGCCGCGTGCGAGGATGATCCGCACCTCCGGCTGGGCCTCAACGTGCATCAGGGCCGGATCGTGAATGAAGCGGTGGCTGAAAGCCTCGGCTTTTCGTGATGCGCCATCGCGCGTTCCTCTGGCGGGGTTGCGCAGGATGATGTAAATGCGGGACGCGATCGGTGCTCAGTCGCTGATCGCGCATTTACACATATAAAAATATCTTTATATGTCGTTTCGAAATGACGCTCGAGACGATCCTGAAGGCATTGGCCGATCCGACGCGGCTGCGCATCATGCGCCTGCTCGCAGCGATGGAGCTTGCCGTGGGTGAGTTGGCGCAAGTGTTAGGACAAAGCCAGCCGCGGGTCTCGCGCCATGTCGGCATTTTGTGCGATGCCGGGCTTGCTGAGCGTAGGCGCGAAGGCAGCTGGGTATTCCTGCACGCACCCGGCACTGCCGAAACGCTGACCCCGCTTGCGGCTGCAGTCGCAGGGTTGCTCGCCACCGCCGAGCGCGAGGACGAGGGCTTCGCCCGCCAGTGCCTTGAAGACCGGCGCAAGCTTTCGGCGATCCGCGCCGCGCGCGAAGCCTCCGCGCAGGCATGGTTCGAACGCAATGCGGGCGATTGGGACGAACTCCGCCGGATGCACAGCCCGGATCGCATGGTCGAGCAGGCTTTGGTCGAGGCGCTGGGTGATGCCCCGCTCGGCCAGTTGCTCGATATCGGCACCGGAACGGGCCGCATGGCGGAGCTGTTCGCCGACCGCGCCGAACGCGTGGTGGCGCTCGACAAGAGCCTCGAGATGCTCAAGCTGGCGCGCGCCAAGCTCCAGAACCTCTCGGCCGACAAGATCGAGCTGGTGCAGGGCGATTTCGCGGACCTGCCCTTCGCCGAAGCGCAATTCGACACTGTGCTGCTGCACCAGGTGCTGCATTTCGCGCAGCATCCCGAAGTCGCGTTGCAGGAGGCCGCGCGCGTCACACGCGCAGGCGGACGCATCGCGATCGTCGATTTCGCTGCGCATGGGCGCGAGGAATTGCGCGAGCGCCACGCCCATGCAAGGCTCGGTTTCGAAGATAGCCAGATCCGGCAGATGCTGCGCCAGGCCGGCTATTCCGCCAGCGCCCCGGTCGCACTCGAAGGCGGCGAACTGGTGGTCAAGATCTGGCTCGGCCAGCGCCGCGGCACGCCAGCTGCCGCCAACAAGGAGGCCACAGCATGAGCGCGCCGCTCGATCCCCGGCACGAGGAACTGACTGCGCATGACAGCCCGCTGTTCGCGTCGCTCCCGGGCGATCTGTCGATCAGCTTCGAATTCTTTCCGCCCAAGACGGAGAAGATGGAAGAGAAGCTGTGGGACACGGTCGAGCAGCTCAAGCCGCTCGATCCCAGCTTTGTTTCGGTCACATATGGCGCGGGCGGATCGACCCGCGAACGCACCCACGCCACGGTGGCGCGGATCATTTCCGAAGCCGGGCTTCCGGCGGCTGCGCATCTGACCTGCGTCGACGCCAGCAAGGCCGAGATTCGCGAAGTGGCGGAGCAATATTGGGAAGCGGGCGTGCGGCACATCGTTGCACTGCGCGGCGATGCGGGCGAGCCGGGCGCGCCCTTCGTCCCGCACCCGGAAGGCTATCGCAACGCCGCCGAACTGGTGGCGGGTCTGAAGCAGATCGCCGATTTCGAGATTTCGGTCGCGGCTTATCCCGAGGTCCATCCAGATGCTGCGAGCGCAGAGGCGGATATCGACAACCTCAAGCGCAAGCTCGATGCCGGCGCCAGCCGCGCGATCACGCAGTTTTTCTTCTCGGCCGAGACTTTCTTCCGCTTCCGCGACGCATTGGCGCAACGCGGGATCGAAGCGCCGGTCGTCCCCGGAATCCTCCCCGTCACCAATGTCGCGCAAGCAAGGAAATTCGCCGGAGCCTGCGGTGCCGCGATCCCTGACTGGATGGACGGGCTCTTCGAAGGCCTCGATGAGCGGCCTGCCGCGCGCCAGCTGGTTGCTGCAACCATTGCTGCCGAACTGTCACGCCGCCTCTATGCCGGCGGTGTGCGCGACTTCCACTTCTACACGCTCAACCGGCCCGAGCTGTCCTATGCGATCTGCCATTTGCTCGGTCGCAGGCCGAAAGGGGGCGCCGCATGACCCCGCGCGAGCAACTGCTGGCTGCCGCTGCGGAGCGCATCCTGATCAAGGACGGTCCCTATGGCACTGCGATCCAGAAGGCGAAGCTCGCGGCACAGGATTATGCGGGCGACACTGGCCTGGTGCAGGACCAGAAGGGCAATAACGACCTCGTCAATCTGACCCAGCCGCAGATCATCCGCGCGATCTGCGACAGCTATATCGATGCGGGCGCGACGGTGTTGGCAACCAACACATTCAACGCCAACCGTATCAGCCAGGCCGATTACGGGGCGGAGCATCTGGTACGCGAGATCAATGTCGCGGCATCGCGGATCATCCGCGAAGCTTGCGAGGAAGCGACCGCGAAGGACGGGATGCCACGCTTCGTCTGCGGGGCGATGGGGCCGACCAACAAGACGCTGTCGCTCTCTCCCGATGTCGACGACCCGGGCTATCGCGAAGTCACGTTCGACGATATGAAAGACGTCTACCGCGAACAGGCGGCTGCGCTGGTCGAGGGCGGCGCGGACTTCATCCTGATCGAGACCGTGTTCGACACGCTGAACTGCAAGGCGGCGATCATGGCGGTGAAGGAACTCGAGGCGGAGCAGGGGCGGGAGATTCCGTTGATGATCTCGCTCACGCTCACAGACCTGTCGGGCCGCAATCTGTCGGGCCACACGGTTGAGGCCTTCTGGTACACCGTCCGCCATGCCCGGCCAGTTACGATCGGGCTCAATTGCAGCTTTGGCGCGGACCAGCTCCGCCCGCATGTCCAGCTGCTGAGCGGCATCGCCGATGCGTTGTTGATGGCCTATCCCAACGCCGGCCTGCCCAACGAGCTGGGCGAGTATGACGAACTGCCCGAAACCACCGCCGCGCTGGTGCGGCAGTGGGCCGACGGCGGCAAGGTCAACATCCTGGGCGGATGCTGCGGCTCGACGCCCGAACATATCGCTGCGGTCGCCAGGGCTGTCGAAGGCATCGCGCCGCGCCGCGTGCCTGCGCTGGCTCATGAAATGCGGCTTGCCGGGCTTGAACCTTTCACGATTGCCGCCTGATGACCGAACAGACAACCGCCCGCCCAACCACGGCAAGATTCGTCAATATTGGCGAACGCACCAATGTGACCGGATCGGCTGCGTTCAAGAAGCTGATCATGGCGGGCGATTATGCCCGCGCGGTCGAAGTCGCGCGCCAACAGGTCGAGAACGGCGCGCAGGTGATCGACGTCAATATGGACGAAGGCCTGCTCGACGCCGAACTGGCGATGACCACCTTCCTCAAGCTGATCGCCGCCGAACCCGACATCGCCCGCGTGCCGGTGATGATCGACAGCTCGAAATGGAGCGTGATCGAAGCGGGGCTGAAATGCGTTTCGGGCAAGCCGATCGTGAACTCGATCAGCATGAAGGAAGGCGAGGAAGCCTTCCTCGCGCAGGCGCGCAAATGCATGCTCTATGGTGCAGCGGTCGTCGTCATGGCCTTCGACGAGACCGGCCAGGCCGATACAAAGGCGCGCAAGGTCGAAATCTGCAAACGCGCCTATGATTTGTTGACCGGCATCGGCTTCCCGCCGGAAGACATCATCTTCGATCCCAATATCTTCGCGGTCGCGACCGGCATCGATGAGCACAACCGCTATGGCCTCGACTTCATCGAGGCGGTGCGCGAGATCAAGGCCGCTTGCCCCTACGCCAAGACCAGTGGCGGCCTGTCCAACCTCAGCTTCAGCTTCCGCGGCAACGAGACTGTGCGCCGCGCGATGCATTCCGTGTTCCTCTATCACGCGATCCCCGCCGGGCTCGACATGGCGATCGTCAATGCCGGCCAGCTCGATATCTATGACGATATCGACCCGGCGCTGCGCGAGGCCTGCGAAGACGTGATCCTGATGCGCCATGCAGACGCCACCGAGCGGCTGATTGCGCTCGCTGAAAGCTACAAGGGCGTCGACGCAAAGGCCGAGAAAGAGGCCGAGGAGTGGCGCGGCTGGCCCGTCGCCAAGCGGCTCGAACATGCGCTGGTGAAGGGCATCGACGCGCATGTGGTAGAGGACACCGAGGAAGCCCGCCAGCAATTCTCGCGCCCGATCGAAGTGATCGAAGGCCCGCTGATGGACGGCATGAACGTCGTCGGCGACCTGTTCGGCAGCGGCAAGATGTTCCTGCCGCAAGTGGTCAAGAGCGCGCGGGTGATGAAGAAGGCGGTGGCGCACCTCATTCCCTTCATCGAAGCCGAGAAGGAAGCCAGCGGCCTGGCCGATCAGTCCAAGGGCAAGATCGTGATGGCGACCGTCAAGGGCGACGTGCACGATATCGGCAAGAACATCGTGGGCGTGGTGCTACAGTGCAACGGCTATGACGTGATCGATCTGGGCGTGATGGTGCCGTGGCAGGACATCCTGAAGTCCGCCAATGACAACAAGGCTGACATGATCGGGCTTTCGGGCCTTATCACCCCGTCGCTCGACGAGATGGTGACCGTGGCCGAGGAAATGCAGCGCGCCGGGATGACCATGCCCTTGCTGATCGGCGGGGCGACCACCAGCAAGGTCCACACTGCGCTCAAGATCGACCCGGCCTATACCGGCCCGGTGATCCATGTGCTAGACGCCAGTCGCGCGGTGGGCGTGGCCAGCCGGCTGCTGTCCGACACGCAAAGGGACGAGTTCGTTTCGGGCACCGCTGCCGAATACGAGAAGGTTCGCGAAGCGCGCGAAGGCAAGGCGCAAAGCGTGTTGTTGAGCATCGAGGAAGCGCGCGCGAACTATTACGACGCCTATCTCAGCGACAAGCCCGCACCACCGCTCAAGCCAGGCCTGCATGTCTTCGAGGACTGGGACCTGGCGGATTTGCGCGAATATATCGATTGGACACCATTCTTCCGTGCGTGGGAACTGCACGGCAATTATCCCGCGATCCTCGATGACGAAGTGGTGGGCGAGACCGCACGCCAATTGAAGGCCGATGCCGACGCCATGCTCGACCGGATCATCAAGGGTAAATGGCTCACTGCGCGCGGCGTGGCGGGACTCTGGCCCTGCGCAAGGGATGGTGACGATGTGACGATCCACCTCGTCGAGGAAGAGCGCCACGTCGTGATCCCCTTCCTGCGCCAGCAAGTGAAGAAGAGCCGCGACCGCGCCAATATGTGCCTTGCGGACTTCATCGACCCGGCGGGCGACTGGATTGGCGGATTTGCCGTGGGCATCCACGGGATCGAGCCGCATTCGAAAGCCTTCCTCGATGCGAAGGACGATTATTCGGACATTCTGCTCAAGGCGCTCGCCGATCGCTTTGCCGAAGCCTTTGCCGAGCGGTTGCACCTGGCTGTGCGCACCGATCTGTGGGGCTATGCGCCTGACGAGCAGCTGACCAATGAAGCGCTGATCAAGGAACAGTATCGCGGGATCCGCCCCGCGCCGGGCTATCCCGCCTGCCCCGATCATTCGCTCAAGCCAATCCTGTTCGACCTGCTCGATGCGCCAGCCAATGCGGGCCTGACCCTGACCGAGAATTTCGCGATGTGGCCGACTGCGGCGGTCAGCGGCTTCTATTTCGGGCATCCCGAAAGCCAGTATTTCGGCGTGGCCCGGATCGGGCGCGATCAGCTTGAAGATTATGCCGCGCGCCGCGGAGTCGATCTTGCTACGGCGGAACGATGGCTGAGGCCGAATCTCGATTGAGCAAATTGCCGCCGGGGCGGCTGGTATGGTGCGGCGGGGCTTTGCTGCTCGCGGCCTATGCCGCGCTGTGGGGGCTGGTCCATTTCGATGTCGCGCTGTTGCGGCAATTGTGGTTCCTGCCCGGCGTCGGCGTGATCGGCGCGATCATCGCCAACACATCGGGCACGGGTGGCGGCGTGGTGTTCGTGCCGGTGTTCAACGCCTTGCGCGAACATGGGGTGATGACGCTGTCGCCGCTCGAAGTGGTCGGCGTATCCATGGCGATCCAGAGCTTCGGCATGACCATGGGCGCGCTCCGCTGGACCGACCGGCTCTACCACCAGCCGCAGCCGGGCCCGCTCGAGGCGCGCGTGCAAGTGCGCGATTTCTTCCTCGTCGCGCTGGCGGTGCTGGCGCTGTCGGTGCCGAGCATGCTGTTCGTGCAGCGCGCCACCGCATTCGACCAGCAGGACGTGTTGCTCGCCTATAAGGGGTTCTCGATCCTGCTCGGTCTCGCGCTGATCGTCTCGACCTGGACGGTCAACCTTGCCAGGCCGGAAAAGGGAAAGCTTGAGCGGGTCGATCTCGTCGTGCTGCTGTTGCTTGCGATCCCCGGCGGCGCAATCACCGCATTGTTCTCGGTCGGGATCGGCGAACTCGTCGCCCTCTATCTCTTCATCCGTCACTATCCGGTGCTGCTTTGCACGGGCGCGGCCTGCCTGATCTCTTCGGTCAGCGTGATTGCGGGGTCGGTCTGGCATATCGAGGCGGGCACGATCCAATGGGAAGTCGTGTTGCTGGCGGCACCCGCAGCCGTGCTCGGCGGCTTCTTCGCACGCCCGATCGCTCTGTGGCTCGGCGCGCGGCGGCTCAAGACGCTCGATGGCGCATGGATCGTCCTCTCGGCTTTCTACCTCCTGTGGCTCAACCGTTAGGTCAGGGGATTGACCTTGCGCCCGCTCCGGCGAACAAGCGGAACATGATCCGCATCGCTCTCGCCGCTTTATTGGTATGCATGCCGGCAATGGCCCGTGCAGACGATCCACCCGTTCCCGCGACTGTCTTGGTCGCTTTCGACAGCGAGAAAATCCGCCCGCTGATCGTGGAAGGCGTGGCTGACCGCGCGACCGGCCGAAAGGTCGAAGCCAACGACCCGGTGCGCATTGCCAGTATTTCCAAGCTGATCATGGCGCTTGCGACCTTGCGACTGGTCGAAGAGGGCAAGGTCAGCCTCGATGCGGATGTTTCAGACTATCTCGGCTGGGAACTGCGTTCGCCCAATTTCCCCGATGCCAAGGTGACGCTTGCGCAATTGCTGAGCCACCGCTCGGGCCTGCGCGACCGGGTCGATTACATCATCCCGCTGGGCGAGAGCTTGCGGGCGAGGGTTTCCAATCCTGAGGCATGGTTTGCCGATGCGCCGCCGGGCGAAGCGCCATTCGAATATGCCAATCTGGGCTCGCCGGTGGTCGCAACCGTTCTCGAAGCTGCGACGGGCGAGCGCTACGACCGTCTGGTCGAACGCACCGTTTTCGCGCCGCTGGGGATCGAGGCCTGCCTCAACTGGGTGGGATGCAGCGAAGAGCGGGTGCAGCGCGCAGTGGTGCTCTACCGGGATACTGGCGAAGTGGCGCGCGATGACGCCGCCGACCTTCCGCCCAATTGCGCGATCCCGGTGGCTGAAGGCGTCGAATGCACACTCGATAACTACGTTCCCGGCACCAATGCCTCGATCTTCTCGCCGCAGGGCGGGGTGCGGATCGGGATGATCGACCTCGCCAGGATCGGGCAGGAACTGATGCGCGAGCAATCGCAAGTGTTCCCGAACGAAATGATGCTTCCCGCCGGTGAAGCCCTGTTCGCGGAGCAAAGCCCGGGGCAGGATTTCTTCTGCCGCTATGGCTTCCACATGCAAATCATCGACGATGCCGACAGCCCCTGCAAAGACACTCTCTTCGGTGACGGGCAGGCGCGGCTCGGCCATGCGGGCGAAGCCTATGGCCTGCGCGCCGGCCTGTGGTTCACCATGGAGGGCAGGCAAGGAGTGGCCTATTTCACCACTGCGGTCCCGCCGCGCCCCAGCGCCGAGGATGAAGGCGGCTTCGATCCGCGCGAAATCGAGCTGATGGCGCGCGCGCAGGCCCTGCCGGCAGCCAATCGTTGAGAAAGCGCTGCATCGCACCATTGCCTGATTGACGCAGGAGTCTGAATCGCGCAGGGCGAATGGGTCGGCCGGGGAAGCGATTCTGCGGCAGGCGCGCGCGGGAGAGTCCGCGGGGCATGGCAACATGCTCCCGGCGCCGAAGGAGCAACCGCCCCGGAAACTCTCAGGCCACCGGACCGCGCGGGCCATCGACACTCTGGAAAGCGTTCGCGCCGGATCCCTTGCGGGCCTGTGGGAACCACCGAAGGGGAAGGCTGCGCAGCCCGCCAGGGCGTTCGGCTAAGCTCTCAGGTCACCCGACAGAGGGGGTACGGAACGAAGCTTCACAGCGAAGCTTTGCGCCTTCTGTGCGGGGACCATTGATTTGAGCGACGAAGAAACCATCGAAGAACTGCCGCTGGAGCTTTTGCCGCTCGATGCCTGGCACCGCGCGCGTGGCGCGCGCATGGTGCCATTCGCCGGCTATGAAATGCTGATCCAGTATGAGGGCATCGTCGCCGAGCACGAATGGACGCGCAATTCAGCTGGCCTGTTCGACGTCACGCATATGGGCCAGCTGCTGTTGTCCGGCCCCGATCTCGACGCCGCGGTCGAAGCAGTGCTGCCGATCGACCTTTCGACCCTCAAGGCAGGCATGCAGCGCTATTCGCTGCTGCTCGACGAGAATGGCGGTGTGCTCGACGATCTGATGGTCTCGCGCTGGCCGGACCAGCTCCACCTCGTGGTCAATGGCGCGACCAAATGGGACGATATCGGCCATTTGCGCGAGCACCTGCCTGACGAGATCACGCTTAACCACCTCGACGAACAGGCGCTGTTGGCTCTGCAAGGCCCCAAGGCAGTGGATGCATTGGCGCGGCATGCCAAGGGCGAGCAGCCAGTTTCGGCGCTCACCTTCATGAAGTTCGGCCGTTTCACGATGGCCGGGCACGATGTAACCATCGCTCGGGCGGGCTACACCGGCGAAGACGGTTTCGAGATTTCGCTTCCGGCCAAAGCCGCGGTCGAAATCGCCGACCTGCTGTGCGGCGAGCCCGAAGTGAAGCCGATCGGCCTTGGCGCGCGCGACAGCCTGCGGCTGGAGGCGGGCCTGCCGCTTTACGGGCATGACCTTTCGCCCGAGACCAGCCCGATCGAAGCGGGCCTGCTGTTCGGCATCAACAAGCGTCGGCGGCAGGAAGGCGGATTTCCGGGCGCCGAGCGCATCTTGCGCGAGATAGCCGAAGGCACGGCGCGCCGCTGGGTCGGCCTTGCGCTCGACGGCCGGCTTCCCGCGCGCGAAGGCGCCGAAGTGTTCGCGGGCCCCGGCAAGGTCGGAACTGTGACCAGCGGAGGCTTCTCGCCCACGCTCGGCCATCCGATCGCCATGGCCTATGTCGACAGCGCGCATGCCGCCCAAGGCACTGCGCTAGAAATCGAAGTGCGGGGCAAGCGCCTTGCTGCCACCGTCACGCCGATGCCCTTTGTCCCGCACCGCTATTTCCGAGGGAGTTGAAGCAATGCCGCGTTACTTCACCGATGAACACGAATGGATCGACGTCGATGGCGTGACCGCCACGGTCGGCATCACCGACTATGCGCAAGGCCAGCTGGGCGACATCGTTTTCGTCGAACTGCCTGCAATCGGGACGAACCTCGACAAGGGCGGCGATGCCGCGGTGGTCGAGAGCGTCAAGGCGGCGAGCGACGTCTACGCGCCGATCAGCGGCAAGGTGACCGAAGCCAATTCGGACCTCGAGGAAGACCCGGCGCTGGTCAACACCGACCCGGAAGAGGGCGGCTGGTTCTTCAAGATGACCGTAGGCGACGCCAGCGAGCTGGAAGGCCTGATGGACGAGGCGGGCTACAAGGCCTTCGTCGACGGCCTCTAAGTCCAACAGGGAATTCGAACCGATGCGCTACCTGCCCCTGACCGATACCGACCGCGGCGAAATGCTTGGCCGGATCGGCGTTTCATCGATCGACGAGCTGTTCGTTGATGTGCCTGCCGAGGCTCGCCTCGACGGCCCGATTGCCGGCTTGCCCATGCATATGAGCGAGATGGCGGTCGAACGGCACATGCGGGCGCTGTCGAACAAGAATTTGTCGGCGGGGGATGCGCCCTTCTTCATCGGGGCAGGGGCTTATCGCCATCATATCCCGGCGAGCGTCGACCACATCATCCAGCGCGGCGAATTCCTCACTTCCTACACGCCCTACCAGCCCGAAATCGCGCAGGGCACGCTGCAGATGCTGTTCGAATTCCAGACGCAGGTCGCGCGGCTCTATGGCTGCGCGGTCGCCAATGCCTCGCTTTACGATGGCTCGACCGCGTGTTGGGAAGCGGTGGCGATGGCGGCGCGCATCACCCGGCGCAAGAAGGCGGTGCTCTCAGGCGCGCTGCACCCGCATTACGCCGAAGTTGTCCGGACCATGGCGAAGTTCACCGGCGACGAGATTGCCGATGCCGAACCTGCGATCCAGCCCACTCCCGACAATGACGGCCTGATCGCGCGGATCGACGAGAACACCAGCTGCGTGGTGGTACAATATCCCGACATTCTCGGTCGCATCGCCGATCTTTCCGAGATCGCCGAAGCTGCGCACGCCAATGGCGCGCTGCTGGTGGTGGTCAATACCGAGCCGGTGGCACTGGGCGCGATCAAGTCGCCCGGCGAGCTCGGCGCGGATATCGTGGTGGGCGAAGGCCAATCGATCGGTGTGGGGCTGCAGTTCGGCGGGCCCTACCTCGGCCTGTTCGCGGTGCGCGATCCCAAGCATGTGCGCCAGATGCCGGGGCGGCTCTGCGGCGAGACGGTGGATGCCGAGGGCAAGCGCGGCTTCGTGCTGACGCTTTCGACCCGCGAACAGCATATTCGGCGCGAGAAGGCGACGAGCAACATCTGCACCAATTCCGGGCTGTGCGCGCTGGCGTTCAACGTCCACATGACCCTGCTTGGCGAGAAGGGCTTGCGGCAGCTCGCGGCGGAAAACCACCGGCTGGCCTGCCTCGCGGCCGACCGGTTGGCGCAAGTGCCGGGTGTGCGCGTGCTCAACCAGAGCTTCTTCAACGAATTCACTCTGATGGTCGGGCAGGATGCGCGCGCCGCAGTCCACCGGCTGGCGGAGAAGGGCGTGCTCGGCGGCGTGTCGCTGGGGCGGCTCTATCCGGGCGTCGACCGCCTCGCTGAAGGCCTGCTGGTGGCGGTGACCGAAACCACCACTGAAGGGGATATCGAGGCGCTTGCCTCCGCACTCGAGGAGGTGCTGGCATGAGCGCGCCTAACGCATCGGGCTGGAAGCCCGAAATGACCGTCGCTTCGCAAGACGGCCTTCACAGCGGCCCTGTCACGGCAACCGGCAACCGTGCGCTGATGCTCGAGGAGCCGCTGCTGTTCGAGATCGGCCGAGCCGACGTGACCGGGGTCGACCTGCCCGAGCCGGCGGCGGGCGCGCCCAACCGCCTCGGCGGGCTCGACCGCGCGGAACCGATCGGCCTTCTTGGCCTGACCGAACCGGAGACGGTGCGCCATTACACGCGCCTCAGCCGCCAGAACTATGCCATCGACCTGGGCCTGTTCCCGCTCGGCAGCTGTACGATGAAGCACAACCCGCGGCTTAATGAAAAGGTCGCGCGGATGCCCGGCTTCGCCGATGTCCACCCGCTGCAGCCGCAGGAAACGGTGCGCGGCGCCTATGAAGTGATCAACGAGTTGGCCGAATGGCTGATCAGGCTCACCGGCATGCACGGCGTCGCGATGAGCCCGAAGGCGGGCGCCCATGGCGAGCTGTGCGGGATCCTCTGCATCCGCGCTGCGCTCGAAGCACGCGGCGATGCGCGCGAAGTGATCCTCGTGCCCGAGAGCGCGCACGGCACCAACCCTGCAACTGCTGCCTTTGCCGGCTACCGCGTGGAAGATATTCCCGCGACTGCGGAGGGACGCGTCGATCTCGAAGCGCTAAAGGCGCGGCTCGGCCCGGATGTGGCTGCGGTGATGATTACCAATCCCAACACTTGCGGGCTGTTCGAAAGCGAGATGAAGGAAATCTCGGACGCGGTCCATGCAGCGGGCGGTTTCGTCTATTGCGACGGGGCAAACTTCAACGCCATCGTCGGCAAGGTTCGCCCCGGCGACCTCGGCGTCGACGCCATGCACATCAACCTCCACAAGACCTTTTCGACCCCGCATGGCGGGGGCGGGCCGGGCTCGGGCCCGGTCGTGTTGTCCGAAGCGCTCAGCCCGTTCGGCCCGCTGCCCTTCACCGCGCGCACCGCCGATGGCGTGGTGCACCTCGTGGAAGAGGAAGGTGCGGAGAAGTTCGGACACACGCAGGCTTTCGGCCGGATGGCGGCGTTCCACGGGCAGATGGGCATGTTCACCCGGGCGTTGACCTATATCCTCAGCCACGGGGCCGATGGGCTCAAGCAGGTTGCGGAAGATGCGGTCCTCAACGCCAACTATATCCTGCGCAGCCTTGAGGACCTGCTCGACGCGCCTTTTGGCGCCAGCGGCCCCTGCATGCACGAGGCGCTTTTCTCGGACGCCGGCTTCGGTGGTGACCTCTCGACGCTCGATCTCGCCAAGTCGCTGATCGACGAAGGCTTCCACCCGATGACGATGTATTTCCCGCTGGTGGTGCATGGCGCGATGCTGGTCGAACCGACCGAGACCGAGAGCAAGGCCTCGCTCGACCAGTTCATCGGGGCGTTCCGCAGCGTGGCTGAGCGCGCGAAGGCGGGAGACGAGCGCATGAAGCAGGCACCCTATTACGCGCCGCGCCGCCGCCTTGACGAAACGCTGGCTGCGCGCAAGCCCAAGCTGGCGTGGAGCGACGACGCAGAAGGCTGAGATTGATGGCCGGCGTCAGTCGCGCTGCTGCGTGGGCGCCGGCCGGTCTTCCTTGGGTGGCTGCGGATCGATCGGCTCGACCATGATGCGGATCTGCTGCAAATTGAGCATGGCCACATAGAAGCCGATCACCGCCAGCGAACTTGAGCCGAGCACTGCGAAGGCGGCGCCTTTTGCCCCGTTCCAGTCGATCGCCGCATCGAGCAGGACCAGCGCGAGGATGGTCGGTACTGCCCGCACGATGAAGGCGGTATGCGCCTTGCCAGCGGAAACGAGCAGCGATTCCAAGCTTGCGCCGACCAGTTCGACGGCACCTGCAATGGCTAGGATCACCATCGCCCAATAGAAACCCTCGAATTCGGGCCCGGCCACGAAATTCAGCCCCCAACGGCCCGCGAACAGCGCCACCAGCACAGCCATGACGCCGCCGATCAGCGCGATATTGGCCATGCGGCGTGCCATCGCCAGCGCTTCGTCGCGCGCATGGACGAGTTCGGGATAGATCGCCTTGGACACGGTCTGCGCCAGCTGCACCAGCGCCTGGCCCAGCTGGCTCGCGACGCGGAAGCCGCCGGCCAGCGCTTCGCCCCCCAGCGAGCCGACCATCAGGATCATCACCTGCTTGCCCGCGACATTGAGGCTGCCCGACAGATTGGTCGACCACACGAAACGCCAGGCATCCGGATGCGCGCGCGGGATTCGGCGCAGGCTGATCCGCGACAGGTCGATCCGGTCGGTCCTACCTGCGACGAACCACAGCGCCAGCGCCACCGCGACTTCGGCTGCGGCCCAGGCGATGATGAAGCCGGCGACGGTCGGCATGAACAGCCAGGCGAGCACGGCACCTGCGGCCCTGATTGCAGGCTGCACCGCTTCGGCGGCGGTCGAAGTGCCATATTTGAAATGCAGGCGCAGCAGGCCGGTGGGGGTGCTGCGGATCGCCAGTACCGACACCAGGCAATAGCCAAAGGCCAGCCACAGCAGGTCCTGTGGCAATGGAAGCCACAGTGGTGCTGTCGATACAAGTATGGCCG
This sequence comes from Altererythrobacter litoralis, assembly GCF_036324225.1. Classification (NCBI taxonomy): domain Bacteria; kingdom Pseudomonadati; phylum Pseudomonadota; class Alphaproteobacteria; order Sphingomonadales; family Erythrobacteraceae; genus Altererythrobacter; species Altererythrobacter litoralis. The sequence continues at coordinate 150,364 of NZ_JAZDQV010000003.1, read as the reverse complement.
CCACGATCGTGCCCATGATCACCGAGAGCATGTCGAGCGCGATGGCGAAGCCGGTGGCATCGGCCAGGCCATTGCCATTCGCGCCCCAACGCACCACGAATTGCCAGGTCTGGAAATTGGCGAGGCCGGTAACCGCCTGGCCCAGCGCCACGATCAGCGCGAAATAGCCAAAACCTTCGAGGCCCAGTGTCCGCGTGGCGAGCGCCAGGTACAGCAGGCTCATCACGGCATTGAAGCCGCGCCCCCCGAGCAGCCAGCCGATGTTCTGGAGCAGGCGTTTCATGGCGCGACGGCGGAGCTCAACCCGCTGCGGCCTCGCGCTTGGCCAGCAGGCGCTCGGTCACTGCAAAGGTACGCTCGTTGTCGACGTCGATTGCGAATTCGCCGTTCGACATCTCGATCGGCACCAGCTTGAAGCCGAACCGGCGCGAAACCTGTTCGAACAGCTTCTCCTTGCTGCCCCAGCCGAAATAGAAGCGGATCAGATTGATCACGCCAAAGGCTTGCGCGATGCGCTTCGGGAATTTCACGAATTGCCCACCGCTGCGCATGATTTCAGCCGCTTTCAGCGCTTCCTCGCTACCCATCCAGAACATGTTGCAGTTGGAAAATGCGCCATCCTTGAACTCGTAAAAGCGCTTCTGGCCTTCGGGATCGACCGCGTGGATCTGCTCCTTGCGGGCCAGCGCGGCTGCCGCCCCGGCTTCCGCCGCCAGCGCTTTTTCGATGAATTCGGCATAGCCTTCGGGCGTCACCAGGCAATTGTCGGCGGTGGTGATCAGCAGCGGAAAAATCGCGCCTTCGGCACCCGAGAATACGCTGTCGACTATGTTGAACTTGCCGTCGCGAAACTGCAGTCGCCCGCTCGCGAGCAGCGGCGCAACGCTCGGCAGCCGGGCGATTTCGTCGTGGTCATGCGCGACGATGTGGATCGCACCCACCCGGTCGCAGGCCGCTACGGCTTTCACCACATGTTCGATCATGGGAATGCCGCCCACCGGCACGACGCATTTCTGGGATACTCCGGCGCGCTGGGCGAGCGGGTCGTGGATACCGGAACGCTTGCCGGCCATGATCAGGGCAGTGACTTTCATTACGGCGCGATCCCTAGCCCTTGGTGCATTTTGCGCAAGCCTTGTCATGCGATCCCACAGCGGGCAGTGCAAGCCCATGCGCATTATCTTCAGCCGCAAGGGTTTCGACAGCGCGGCCGGCGGCGGGCCTTCGCCGATCGTCGGTGAACGCCCGCTGAGCTTGCCGATCCCTGCAGGCGCTGCCTCGCGCACCAGTTATGGCGAGCTGGGGTTGGGCGAGCATGCCGCCCGGGCGAGCCGGGGCAGGCTGGGTGCAGACGATTTGTGCCATCACGATCCGATGTTCCTTGGCGACGAGACCTGCCTGTTCGGGCAATGCGGCGCGGCGCAGACCCATCTCGAGCGGCAGGGGGTGCGCGAAGGCGATGTGTTCCTGTTTTTCGGCCTGTTCCGCGAGGGGGAGCGCGGCGATCCGCACCACCGGATATTCGGCTATCTCCAAGTGGAGGAAATGATTCCCCTGGCCGGAGGTGCGCCGCGCGAGCTGGTCGAGCTGGGCCACCCGCATGCGCTTGGGATGCATCACAAGAATGACGTGATCTATCGCGGGCCGGGTCGGGTTGCGGCGCGAGCTTCGGACAATTTGCGGCTGACCGTGCCCGGAGGGCCGGTGACCTTGTGGCAGCGCCCGGATTGGCTAAAGCGCGGCGGGTTGAGCTATCACGACCGCGCCGATCGCTGGCTGCGGGGCGGCAAGCTCAGGAGCGTGGCGCGCGGGCAGGAATTCGTCGCCGACATCGGGCAGCGGCAGGCCCCGCGCGACTGGCTTGCGCGGGTTCTCGATGAGATCAGAGCGTCTTGATGATCGCCGAGAAGTCGAGACCGCCGTTCTCTGCGGAGAAAGCCTCGTAAAGCTCTTGCGCGTGCTTGCCGAGCGGGGTGGACGCACCCGAACTCGCAGCAGCTTCCATCGCCAGCTTGAGGTCCTTCAGCATCAATGCTGTCGCAAAACCTCCCTGGTAGTTGTTGTCGGCTGGCGTGGTCGGCCCGACGCCGGGGACGGGGCAATATGAGGTCATCGACCAGTTCTGGCCCGAGCTGACGGACGAGATGTCATAGAAGGTCTGCGGGTCGAGCCCCAGCTTCTGCGCCATGGCAAATGCCTCGCACGTGCCGATCATGTGGATGCCAAGCAGCATGTTGTTGCAGATCTTGGCGGCCTGGCCATTGCCCGCGGCACCGGCATGGATCACCGCCTTGCCCATCGCCTGGAGTATCGATTCGGAACGCTTGAAGGCGCTGTCGGTCCCGCCGACCATGAAGGTCAGCGTACCGGCATTGGCGGCGGCGATCCCGCCTGAAACCGGCGCATCGACCATGTCGTATCCTGCGGCTTTCGCCAGCGAAATGACTTCGCGCGCGGTGGCGACATCGATCGTCGAACAGTCGAGCAGCACCGCGCCTGCGGGCGCCTTGCCGATCACGTCATTGGTATAGACCGCCTTCACGATCGCCCCGTTGGGCAGCATGGTGACGACCGCGTCCACGCCGTCGCAGGCTTCCGCCGCGCTGGCGAAAATTGCGCAGCCATGCTCCCGCGCCGCAGCCACCGCCGCTTCGCTCAAGTCGAACGCCCGCACTTCATGACCCGCTTTCACGAGGTTCGCGGCCATCCCGCCGCCCATATTGCCGAGGCCGATAAATGCGATTTTCATTACTGGCGATCCATGCGATTGTCGCCGAGCAGTATGGCGGCTGTGTCGCCCTCATGCTTCCAGGCGAGATAGGTTAGATAGGGCAGCAGGAAGCCCGCTCCGCCCAAGAAGGCGATCAGCGCCAGGATCAGGCCCGGCGTGGAAAAACCGTTGCGCCATTCGGTCCAGCTGGCTGACAGGAACAGCATCATCATGAAGTCGAGATTGAACTGTCCGGGCCAGGTCCATTCGGCCATGTCGCCGAATAAATAGGGGAACAGGTTGAACCCGTGATCCGCGATGACATGGCCGGTGTAGAAGGCAAGTATGCCCCATAGGACCATCAGCAAAAGGTAGAACGGCTTCATTTCAGCGTCCTTTCCAGTTTCCTTCGCGCTTCTCGATGAAGGCGGCCATGCCTTCCTGTTTGTCTTCGCTAGCGGTGAGGATCTGGAAGATGCGGCGCTCGACGATCAGCCCCTGGTCAAGGCTGGTTTCGAAAGCTTCGTTGACCATTTCCTTGTTCGCGATCGCGGCCATCGGCGGCATCGAAGCAATCGTCGCGGCGGTCTTGAGAGCCTCCGCGACCAGTTCCTCATGCGGCACGACGCGCGCGACGAGATTGGCGCGCTCGGCCTCTTCGGCGCCCATCATCCGGCCTGTCAGGCACATTTCCATCGACTTGGACTTGCCGATCGCGCGGGTCAGCCGCTGCGAACCGCCCATGCCCGGCGCGACGCCCAACTTGATCTCGGGCTGGCCGAACTTCGCTTTCTCCGACGCGATGATGAAGTCCGCCATCATGGCGAGCTCGCATCCACCGCCCAGCGCGAAGCCGTTGACCGCAGCGATCCACGGCTTGCGGGTCTTCTTCACGATCTCGCTGGTCCAGGGCGCAAAGAAATCATCCAGGTAGAAATCCGCAGCGGGCTTGTCGGACATTTCCTTGATGTCGGCGCCTGCTGCGAAGGCCTTGTCGCCCGATCCGGTCAGCACGGCGCACAGCTGGCTGCCGTCAGCCTGGTAGGCCGCGAAGGCTTCGATCAGTTCGGCGAGCACCTGCGAGTTCAATGCGTTTAGCGCCTGCGGCCGGTTGAGCGTGATCAGCGTCACGCCCTTGGTGCCCTGCGCATCGGTTTCGACGGTGATGGTTTCAAAGCTCATAGCGGTTTCCATTCCTCATCGGCGGGCAGCGGAGCGAAAATGCTGTCGATCAGCTCGTCACTCACCTCCTCCGGGGTCACCGGGTCCCACTTGGGGTCATTGGTCTTGTCGATGATCACTGCGCGCACGCCCTCGGCAAAGTCGGGCCGGGTCAGCACGCGGCTGGCGATCCGGTATTCCATCCGCATGTTGTCGGCGAAATCGGTGAGCCTGGCGCTTTCAGCCAGCTGGCGCAGCGCAACCTTGCAGGTCTGCGGGCTCTTGGTCGACAGCGTAGCGAGTTCCTTCGCGGCCCATTCGCTGCTGTCGGTCTCGAGGCTGTCAAGGATGTCCTCATAGCTGTCGGAAGCGAAATGCTTGCGGATCGCCGCAGCATTGCCTTCGATCCGCGCTTCGGGCGAATGCACCGAAAGCGCCGAAAGCACGCCACCCGGCTCATGCCCATGTACAATGCGTTCCTTCGCCTCGGCCAGCGCCTCATGCGGCAGATAGTGGGTGGCCAGTCCCGCCCAGAGGCATTCGGCGCCATCGAGCCGGGCCCCTGTGAGCGCGAGGAACTGCCCAAGCCGCCCCTGCAGGCGCGATAGATGCCAGCCGCCGCCGACATCGGGGAAAAGGCCGATCCCCGTCTCGGGCATGGCGAAACGGGTGTTCTCGGTCGCAACACGGAACTTGGCGGGCTGGCTGATGCCCACCCCGCCGCCCATCGTGATCCCGTCCATGAAGGCGATCACCGGCTTGGGATAGGTCATCAGCAGATGGTTGAGCTGGTATTCCTCGTAGAAGAACCGCCGGCCGGACACACCGCCATCGTTGAGCGCCGAATTGCGCAGGAAAGCAATGTCACCCCCGGCGCAGAAACCGCGGCCTTCCGAATGGTCGATGATCACAGCCTCGACTGCCGGATCGTCCTTCCACGCCAGCAGCGCCTCGGTCATGGCGTGATCCATCGGCTGGGTCAGGGCATGGAGCGCCTTGGGCCGGTTAAGCGTGAGAAAACCCGCCGCACCGTCGCGGCGGATAATCATCTGCTCGGTTGCCGAATCGATCGTCATTGCCGCAGCAAGTCCCTTCCCACAATCATGCGCATAACCTGGTTGGTGCCTTCGAGGATCGAATGCACGCGCAAATCGCGCCAGAAGCGCTCAATCGGGTAATCCCTGAGATAGCCGTAGCCGCCGAACAGCTGCAGCGCATTGTTGGCGACATTCGATCCGCTGTCGCTCGCCAGCCGCTTGGCCATGGCGGAGAAGCGAGACTTGTCGGGCGCGTTTGCAGTGACCTTGCACGCGGCCATATAGAGCAGCGCGCGCGCCGCCTCGAGCTCGGTCGCCATGTCTGCCAGCATGAACTGGGTGTTCTGGAACTCGGCGATCGGCGTTCCGAACTGCTGGCGTTCCTTGGTGTATTTGATCGCTTCATCGAGGCAGCGTTGCGCCCCGCCGAGCGAACAGGCGCCGATGTTGATCCGCCCGCCGTCGAGCCCCGCCATGGCGAAGCGGAAACCTTCGCCTTCGGCGCCGACGCGGTTGGCCACGGGCACACGCGCATCCTCGAAGATAACCTGAGCGGTGGGGCTGGCGTTCCAGCCCAGCTTCTTCTCGGGCGCGCCGAAGGACACGCCGGGAGTATCCTTGTCGATCACGAGGCAGGTGATGCCCTTCGACTTGTGATCTCCGGTGCGCACCATGGTGACATAGACGTCGTTCACCCCGCCGCCCGAGATGAACTGCTTCGTCCCGTTGAGCACATAGTGGTCGCCGTCGAGGCGCGCCGTGGTTTTGAGCGCCGCCGCGTCAGAGCCCGAGCCGGGTTCGGTCAGGCAATAGCTCGCGATCTTTTCCATGGTGACGAGGTCGGGCAGGTACTTCGCCTTCACCTCCGCGCCGCCAAATGTGTCGATCATCCAGGCGGCCATGTTGTGGATCGAGACGAAAGCGCTCGTCGCCGGGCAGCCATAGGCCATCGCTTCCATGATCAGCGCAGCTTCGAGACGGCCAAGCCCAATCCCGCCCGATTCCTCGGACACGTAGATCGCGCCAAAGCCGAGCTCGGCGCTCTGTTTGATGACGTCGCGCGGGAAGTGGTGCTTCTCGTCCCACTCGGCAGCGAAGGGGGTGATGTTGTCCGCAGTAAACCGCTGGGCCATCTCCTGGATGGCGAGCTGGTCTTCGGATAGCTCGAATTGGTTGGTCATGTGGTCCTAATAACGGCTTCGGCTTCGATTTCCACAATCCATTCCGGCCTGCAAAGCGCCGCGACGCCGACCATGGTGGCGGCTGGCCGAGCCACTCCGAAATAGCGCGCATGGACTGCGCCGATCGCGTCCTGCTGGTCGATGTCGGTGAGGAACATGCGGGCGCGAACGACGTCTTTGGCGCTGCCGCCGAGCTACTCGATCGCGCGGACGATCAATTCGCAGCAGCGCGCAGCCTGCTCGCTCGCGCCGCCGGGCGTGGTCGTGCCGTCCGCTTCGATCGGCCCGGTGCCGGCAACGAGGATGCGATTGCCTTCGCGCACTGCCCGCGAAAAGCCGAACAGATCCTCAAAGGGCGATCCCGACGAAGCTCGCTGCCGTGCATCCGCTGGTGCCTGGCTCATCCAGTTTCCTCCCTTCGCGCATCCGGCGGCGTTTGCGGCTGGTGTAGAACGGGGACCGCGATAAGGCGTTACGGCGCAGTACGCCAGCCGTGCAGAGCGGTTTCTTTGAGGTGCCATATTCGGGTGTATCGGATTCGCCTTATCAGTGTGCTTCATTTGGCTGGTCTGCGCCTTTCAAGGGTGAGATTGGCCGTGCGTCGCGATCCTCGAGCCGCAACTCGACCGCCTCCTCTCTCGCAGCGGCGCGAATGGTGCCATCGCACAGACTGCAGTTGCCCACATCCATGACCTCTTTCGATCCGATGTAATCCAAGCGCTGCGCGATCCTTGGAAGTACCCCTAATGGCAAATTGCATTGGTTGCCCGGTCGTAGCTATCCCGAAAATCCTTGCTCTGCGGCCGTTTTGGAGAGCCTTAGATGAATGTTTCTGTGCAGGCGGTTGATGCCGCTTCTTCTCCGGCGAAGTACATAAAGACACAGGGCCTCTCCGATGTCTTCAAGATGCCACAGCCGTCGGGCCAATCGGCGATTAGGGGCCGGATCAAGGTGTTGATTGTCAATGCCTTTGCCAAGCGAAATCCGAAAGCCAAGAACGAGTTGCTTCGATCAGACATCCGGCGCTTGGTATGGCCGGGCTATGCGACCAGGAGCATTGCCAAAATCCGAGAATAGGGCGCCGGCAAAGGAAGGCGTCGGTTACATGATGCACAATACCGCAATATTGGCTGCAGCAGCGATCGGCTTCATGGTCGCTTCGCCCGCACAACTACAATCCGAGCAAGGTGATTAATTCGACCTGTGCGACTACAGGCTTTTCTGGTCCGACGAGTTCGATGACCTCAGCGTTGGGAACTGGTTGCTCAACGGCAAGCGCTGGATCGCACACACACCCTGGGCGGGGGACTTTGGTGATGCGCAATTCATCGATCCCGGTCCGGATGGGCCTTTCAGCATCGAAGACGGCAAGCTTGTCATCACCGCCCGACGCAACCAGCAGGGGTTTGATGACCTATCTGCTTTGTTCGATTGAATTCGGGCTTTGTCGGAAAGGGTGGTTCAAACTTGAAGAGGCCACTCGATTGTAGCCTAGGTAAAGGCAGGCGTTTCCAATGTTTCCCGATGAAAGCTCCCGTTCCTATGCGCTCTATCAGGAGGCGAAGAGCGTCTTACCGGGAGGAAACACCCGCACGACAGTCTTCCTGAAACCCTACCCGATCTATGCGGCGCGCGGTGAAGGTTCACGTGTGGGAACATTTTGGCTCCCACCTCGCCCAGATGACAAGCCCTGCTTAGATCGCTAACTAGGTAAGACAAGGACAGTCGCGGCGCGGGGACGACATAGGCATCATGGCACGGGCGGATGATACGGGGCGGGGTGCAGGCACGCGAGCGGCCATGCCCGATCTCGGCCAGTCGGAAGCCTTGCGTGTGCCCAAGACCGCCGAACTGGTTGCCGACCGCATTCGCAAACGCATCATCTCGGGAGAACTGGCGGAGGGAGCTTCGCTGCCGCCCGAAGGCCAGCTGATGGAGCAGTTCGGAATCTCGCGCCCCACATTGCGCGAGGCCTTCCGGATTCTCGAAGCCGAAAGGCTGATCTCGGTCTCGCGCGGGTCGCGCAGCGGCGCGCGGGTGAGCCAGCCGCAAGTTAGCGGCGTTTCGCGCTATGCCAGCTTCGTCCTTCAAGCCAATGAGGTGACCGTCCCGGACATTTTCGAAGCGCGCCTGGCGATCGAGCTCTTCGCAGTCCGAGGTCTTTCTCGCCGCGGAGGCAAGGTAGCGGTCAAGCCGCTGCGCATCGAAGTCGATCGGCTCGAAACGCTCGACCGGGCGGGTGACACTCGCGGTTTCATTGCGGCGCTGACCGAATTTCACGAGCATCTGGTCGAGCAGGGCGGCAACCGCACGCTGCATTTCATGATCCAGATGCTGCACGAACTCATGGATGAAGTGAAATTGCGGCTGATCCGGCGCGATGCCGAGGGAAGGGTGGCCGAAAGCACCACTGCACTCAAGAGCCTGCGCAAGCTGCTCGACCTGATCGAAGCGGGCGATGGAGAGGCGGCGGCGAAGCATTGGCGCCTTCACCTGATCAACGCCAACAAGAGCTGGGCCTATGACGGAAGCCTGCGCGATATATTGGCGGATTGAAACGCCAGCCTATGCGGTGCCGGGCTCAGTTTCCGAACAGCATTTGGAGCAGCCTGCGCCGCTTTGGACGCGACTGGCCGGTTATTTCATAGAGATAGTTGGCCAGCAGCACAGCCTGGTTGCGATCGAGCAGAACGGCACGCTCGCGCAGTTCCTTGTCGCTCTCTTCTGTCCGGTGCATCGTCTGCAGGCGGAGCACCATGCGCGGGCCAAGATCATTGACCTTCCAACCCACCAGCGCGCCGGTATCGAGTGTCTATCATACGTCCCCCAGTGCTTGCGACCCTGGCGTGGATGAACAGGATACCTCCGATGGCCGCGCGCGCCAAGCTGGCGCACGGCTGTCACATTCGCCAAGTCCATTGTTCCGGCTGTGCTGGCATGGCACTGATTCGAAACCGTGCGCCAGACATGGAATCGCGACCCCCAACTGAGCCAAGGAAAGCTGCAAACCATGCTCGATACCAGCTATCGCACCGCCTATAACGAAGACCACGAAGCGTTCCGCGACACGGTTCGCAAAGTATTCGCCCAGCACCTTACTCCCTATCTCGACGAGCATGAGGCGAATGGCATCGTCCCGCGCGAGACATGGAAAGCGATGGGCGAGGCGGGGCTGCTGTGCCCGACGGTAAAGCCTGAGAATGGCGGGCTGGGGCTCGATTTCGGCTTCAACTGCGTGCTGTGCGAAGAGCTGTCCTATCTCGGCTCCTCAGCCGGCTTCACGCTGCAGAACGACATTACCGCCAATTATTTCGAACGGCTCGGCACCGAGGAACAGCGCCAGAAGTACCTGCCGGGGATGGTTTCGGGCGACATCATCACTGCGATCGCCATGACCGAGCCGGGCGCGGGCAGCGACTTGCAGGGCATCCGCACGACTGCGGTCGAAGACGGCAACCACCTGGTCGTCAACGGTTCCAAAACCTACATCACCAATGGCCAGAACGCCGACTGCGTGATCGTGGTCGCCAAGACCGATCCGAGCCAGGGTGCCAAGGGCACCACGCTGGTGCTGGTCGACGCGGACACGCCGGGCTTCGAGCGCGGCCGCAACCTCGACAAGATCGGCCAGCATTCGGCCGACACGTCCGAACTGTTCTTCAACGACTGCCGCGTGCCCAAGACCAATATCCTTGGCGGCGAAGGCCGCGGCTTCATCCATCTGATGGAAGAGCTGCCGCAGGAACGGCTCGGCATCGCCGTGGGCGCGCAGGCGGCGGCGCAGCGCGCCTTTGACGAAGCGGTTAAGTTCACCAAGGACCGCAAGGCCTTCGGCAAGACCGTGTTCGAATTCCAGAACACAAAATTCACGCTGGCCGATCTCAAGGCCAAGATCCAGGTCGGCTGGGCGCATCTCGATTGGGCGATCCGCAAGCACCTCGCTGGCGAGCTCACCACCGATGAAGCGAGCGCAGCCAAGCTGTGGCACACCGACTTGCAGTGGGAAGCCTGCGATACGGCGCTGCAGCTGCATGGCGGCGCAGGCTATATGAACGAATATGCCATCGCCCGGCTATGGCGCGATGCGCGCGTCACGCGCATCTTCGGCGGCACCAATGAGATCATGAAGGAAGTGATCAGCCGCTCGATCTAACGGAGAGTTTGCCCTATGTCCCTACAGCCCGATCCGCTCGATTTCACCGGCAAGCGCGCGCTCATCGTGGGCGGGTCGAGCGGGATCGGCAATGGCATAGCGCATGGCTTCCGCGAGCGCGGCGCCGAAGTGCATGTGACTGGCACAAGGCATGACGAAGGCGACTATCTCGAGTCCGAGGATAGCGACTTCACCGGCCTCGCCTATCATCAGCTCGACGTGACCGATCGCAATGCTGCCGACGGACTGGCGGCAGAGCTGGGCGCCATCGACGTGCTGGTGCTGTGCCAGGGCGCGGTTCGATATGGCCGCAAGGAGTTCGAGCGCGAAGGCTGGGACGCGGTGATCGAGGTCAATCTCCATTCGGTGATGGACTGCGCGCGGGCCTTCCATCCGGGCCTCACCGAACGGCATGGCTCGATCATCATCGTCAGCTCGACCGGGGCCTTCCATGCGATGATTGGCAATCCTGCCTATGGCGCGAGCAAGGCCGCTGCGGTCAGCCTGGTCGGCTCGCTGGCGCAGGCCTGGGCCGCCGAGGGAATCAGGGTCAACGGGATTGCCCCCGGCTTTGTCCCGACCAAGATGACCAAGGTCACGACCGAGAGCGAAAAGCGCCGCGAGGGGGTGATCGCGCGGGTCCCCTTGGGCCGGATGGGGTCGCCTGACGACATGGCGGGCGCAGCGCTTTACCTCGCTTCGCCGCTCGCGAGCTACGTGACGGGGCAGACGCTGATCGTGGACGGCGGGCTGTCCTTGTGACGAAGGGAGCGATGCGATGAAATTCACCCGTCTCGGCAAATCGGGCCTGATGGTCTCGCGGCTGTGCCTTGGCTGCATGAGCTATGGCGATACCACCAAGGGCTGGCATGGCGACTGGCTGCTCGACGAAGAGCAGAGCCGTCCATTCTTCCGCAAGGCGCTCGAATCCGGCATCAATTTCTTCGATACTGCCAATATCTATGCTGGTGGAACGTCGGAGGAAATCACCGGAAAGCTGCTGAACGAGATGGCCCGGCGCGACGAGATCGTGGTCGCCACCAAGGCTTATTTCCCTTGGCGCAGCGCGCCCAATGCCGGCGGGCTGTCGCGCAAAAGCCTGATGCATGCCATCGACGACAGCCTGCGGCGGCTCGGCATGGATTATGTCGACCTGTTCCAGATCCACCGGTGGGACCACGAGGTGCCGGTCGAAGAAGTGATGGAAGCGCTGCACGACATCGTGAAGGCGGGCAAGGCGCGCTATATCGGCGCGTCGTCCATGTATGCCTGGCAATTCGCCAAGGCGCAGGCGACCGCCCGCGCCAATGGCTGGACGCGCTTCGTGTCGATGCAGAACCAGCTCAACCTTATCTACCGCGAGGAAGAGCGCGAAATGCTGCCCTTGTGCGAGGACGAAGGCGTGGGAGTGATCCCATGGAGCCCGCTCGCACGTGGGCGGCTGGCGCGCGCTGCCGAGGAAGAGACGGTCCGCAGCAAGACCGACGGAGTCGGCAAGGCGCTCTACAAGGAAGGCGAGGCCGCCGATCGCGCGGTGATCGATGCCGTCGGCAAGATCGCCGAGGCGCGCGGAGCCACGCGAGCCAGCGTCGCTCTCGCCTGGCACTTCACCAAGCCTGCCGTGACGGCACCGATCATCGGCGCGACGAAGCAGCACCATATCGACGCAGCTGTGTCCGCGCTCGAGATCGAGCTGACGGCTGACGAGATTGCCGCGCTCGAAGCGCCCTACCGGCCCAAATGGCCCACTGACATGGGCCTGGCATTGCCTACGATGGACCAGGTCAGCCTGCTCTGAAGCAGGGAAAAAACTGAGACTGCAAAAAACCGCGCGATCGGGTGTGCCCAAGTCACGAACCCGTCACACGGCTGAGTCATTCCACCTGCAGCAACAGGTGGATGATTGTGGGCGTCATCAATATCTTCCTTACAGATGAGCTGGGCGAAACGCTTGACGATTTCGTCCATGACGAACTGTGCTTCACATTTGACCGGATCGGGCCTGAGGGGCCGCGCCGCCTGATCGAAGGGCAAGTCTGGGCCTTCATCGACTGGGTAACCGACGATATGGCCGGGCTCGAGATGTGCCGCCGCCTGCGTGCCGATCCGCGGACTGCCGAAGCGCATATCACCATCGTGCTGGAAGCGGATGACGTCGAGGACCGGCGCCGGGCGCTGCGGGCAGGGGCAGACGACTACATGGTCGGCCCGCTCGATCGGATCGGCGTGCTCGACCGTGTTCTTGCGCTCCAGTCGCAGCGCCTCGCTTCGGCCGCTCCGGTGACCGAGCTGCGGCGCTTGCCGACGATCGAAGTCGGTCCGCTGGTGATCGATACGATTGCCTATCAGGCGCGTTGGGCGGGGCATCCGATTGAGCTTAGCCCCAACGAGTTTCGCCTGCTGCGTTTCCTTGCCGAGAACCCCGACCGGGTCATGAGCCGACGCGACCTGATCGAAGGCCTGGGCAAGCGCGAGCCCGAGATTGACGAACGCACGGTCGATGTCTGGATCGGGCGTTTGCGCCGCGCGATCAAAGCGGCAGGCGGCGGCGACCCGATCCGCACTGTACGGGCGCTCGGATACGTCTTCGACAGCTATTGAGAGCACCGGCCCGGCTCTGACTGCCTTTCGAGTGTACATAGGAAAAGGCCGCCCCGCATCGCGGAGCGGCCTTCGCTATCCGACCCGGGGAGGACAGGTCAGAATTCAGCCGAAATCCCGAACGAAAAGCTGGTACCCAAATCGTAGCTGTTGATCTCGATGCGGTTGGCGTCGTTCTTGAGGTACTCGAAATTGCCTCTGCCAAAGATGTTGCGCGCTTCGAACTTCAGCTCGAGCGGTTGCTTGAACAGTTTGACTTCCTGACGTGCGACGAAGTCCAGAGTCAGGCCGGGATCTTCTACGATGTCGGGCAGGCCCGCGGTGCCGCGCCTTGTGACCCGCTTGCTCGCATAGTTCAGCAGGAAGGTGAACTGCTGCAGCTTGTCCTGGTCTTCGATCCCCAACTGCAGGTTGACCAGGTGATCCGACTGGCCCGTCAGCGGGTCGCCGTCGTTGAAGAACAATGCGGCATCGGTTTCGATGGGGCCAACGCCCGCAGTAAAGATCCGCGTGGTGTCGCCAGCGGTCACCTTGAGCTCGGACTGAGTGTAGGTGTAGTTGGCGACGAAGATAAGCTGCTTGGTTTCGAGCCAGCCGGTGGCACCCCAGTCAAACAGCGGCTTGGTCCACTGAAAGTCTGCTTCGGCACCAAACAGTTGGGCCTTTGGCGCATTCGCAAAGCGGGTGGTGAAGCTGGTATCAGCGCCGATCGAAACATAGGGTTCGATCGGGTTGTCGATTTCCTTGTAGAAGCCGGTCAGCGAAACGCGATTGCCGCGTCCGAAGTAATATTCGGCGCGCGCTTCCGCATTGAACAGTTCCGAGTCCTGCAAGGCTGGATTGCCGATGTACTGACGCTGGTTTTCGGGGTCGGTATAGGGCTGGAAAATCAGCTCGCGGAACTGGGGTCGCGCGATAGTTTTCGAAGCGCTTGCCCGGATCTGCAGCGAGTCCGTGACTTCCCAGGTGAGCGTGGCGCCCGGCAGGAAGTAATCATTGTCGATCTGCGTCGTGGCCAGCGAAACGAAGGGATTGTCGAACCGCTGGACTGTCGCGACGGACTGGCTCGCATCTTCATAGCGGACGCCGATATCGAGGCTGACGCCGACGATCGGCGAAAGATTGACCTTGGCATAGGCCGCCTGAATCTCGAGATCGGCCTGGAACGCCGGGTCCGTCTGGGTCGGTTCGCTCAGCCCGATGCCATAGAAGTCGATGATTGCGTCACCCAGCAAGAGATCGGGGCGGAGTGCACCAACGGCCGGCTCAAGCGAGCCCCCGTCGATGAGGAACTGGCGCCGTTCCGACAGGCGGCTGGTGTCCGTATAGGCATAGCCGACGGTCGCGCTCAGCCATTCAGCCAGCGGATAGCTGAGATCGATGCCGCCGTAATACAGATCCTCGGTCAGGTCGGAGAAGGCAACCGATGCGCTCCCGCGTTGGCGGTCGAGCACGTTGATGTAGATGTCGCCCGTATCCTCATTCTCCTGGTTGGTCCGGACATAGACGAACTCATATTCGAACGGGGCCTGGCGCTGCGTCTGTGCGTAGCCGCCCCGCAGGTCTACCGAAAGGTCAGCAAACTTGAGCTCGGCAACCATCTGGGTGTCGAACAATTGCCTTTCATACCACCCCGTATTCTGAGCGATCGTGCTGTCGCCATCGAGCAGCAATTCGCTGAAGCCCAGCCCCGATTGCTTGATCGTGTCGCGGATGAAGAGGTTGGTCCAGCGCAGCTTGTGCTCGCCCAGTTCAAGCCCGAAGCCGAGCATGGCGTTTGCAAGCATTCGATTGTCGGTCACGAAATTGCGGGAATCGCGGTCAAGTTCGAGATCGGCATTCAGGGGGTTCTGTGAAGTGACGACCTTGGTCCGCAGCTTGTTGCTGAGCGATGCGGTCCCGATGATGCCGAGCCGTCCGTCTGAACCGATGTCAAACGCGGTCCCTGCAGTTATCCCGCCCGAGAAATTCGGACGCGTGCTGCCGACTTCCTGAAGCAGGATGAGGTTGGGATTGCCCAACTGCTTGACGATGGCCTGCTGGTCGACTTCGGGATCGTTGATCCGCAACCCGCTGTCGAAGAACGCCTGAAGGGTGGGCGGGACGTCGCGCGTACCATCGTCGAAGCCCGACCAGTCATAGTCCGACCCGTAATAGTCGAGGCCGTTGCTGAAGGTGGTTTCGGTATCGCCGCTCATCCCCAGGCTGATCTTCACGAAGCCTTCGTCAGGAACGGCACGCGTGGTCAGGTTGATGACGCCGCCGCCGAATTCGCCGGGGAAGTTGGCGGAGTATGTCTTCTGCACCAGCGAGGAGGCGATGACATTGGTGGGGAAGATATCGAGTGGAACCACTCTGCTCAGCGGCTCCGGCGAAGGCAGGGGCAAGCCGTTGAGCAGCGCAAGGGAATAGCGATCGCCAAGGCCGCGCACGAAAACGAAGCCGTTGCCGACGACCGAAAGGCCGGTAACGCGGCCAAGCGCGCCGGCAATGTCGCCTTCACCGGTCCGCGCGATTTCCTCGCTGGAAAGTACCGAGACAACCTGGGTCGAACTGCGCGTCACATCGCGGAAGCGCCGCCCGGTCACGATGATCCCGCCTCCGGGCACAGAGATGTCCGGCTCTGCGACCTCGTCCTCGACGGGTGGCTGGGCCGATTGGTCACCTGCAGGTTCCTGCTCGCTCGGCACGGGCGGTGATTGGTCCTGGGCATAGGCCTGCACCGGAAATGTCAGTGCGGTTGTGAGCAGGAGCAGCCCCGCCAACTGCTTGCCAGTTTTCATTCTTTGAGACCCTTTCAGTTAGGTCTGTTGAATTCCGAATTCAGGGCGCCGGCCCTGCATGCGTTAAAGGGGAGGCGGCCACGCGGATGCATGGCCACCTCCCCCTTTCTCCAATCAGGAAGTGTAGACAGGCAGCGAGGTGCAGGCCCCGCTGTTGCTGCCGAATGTGATCGTCGACGAGTCGCAGGTCCATCCCTGGAAGCGCGTGTCGCCCGATCGGGCGGCGCCCACAAAGCCTGCGTTCTCGAAGAAGTTCGCAACGCCGGCGGGATTGGTAAGGCCGCTCACATCGAAGAACGGAATGCCATTCTCGTTCGCACCGTTGATGTAGGTCATCGTCAGCGTGCTCACGAGGTTCGAATTGTTGTTCGAACCAGCATTGAACTGCGTCTGGACTTGCGCTGCGGTGGTGCCGCTGCCGTCACGGAACGGGGTCGCACAGGAAAGGCCGACAGATTCGAAACGGACCGGACCTGCCTCGTCGAGGCCTGCATTGGCTGCCCGGGTCAAGGCGTCGATGCCGTCGACGCGCACACAAGCCGTGCCATTGGACGAGCCATCGACGACGATCGTGTTGAACAGCGAATAGTCCGTCTTGCCGCGGAAGCGGAGGACTTGGTCGCCATTTCGACGCTGGATGAAGGTCGCGTTGGAAATCAGCGTGTTCTGACGCGGCGTACTCTCTTCGAGCGTGTTCGACGAGTCAGCTTCGATGATCGTATCACCAGCGCCTGCGCGCTGGACTGCCACGACATATTGCAGCGATGCTTTCACACCGGTGTCGGTATCGATCGAGTCATCCTCGGCGCCAACGACCACAAGACCCTTGATGTTGATTCGGCCACCGAAGAACTCGACGCCGTCGTCCGAGCTGTTGAACGACATGATGTTGTTGAAGGTGGTGCCCGAACCAACACCGCCGGTCGTCAGCGACTGCAATTCGTCGCCATTGGCGAGAACCGAACCCGAATAGCGCAGCTGAACGAATTTGATGCTGCCCGAGCTGTCCGTGGGGTCATTGCCGCCGTAGCGCGGAGGTGTGGTCGTGCCTTCGACCTCGCGTTCGCAATTGACTGAGCCGGGGGCCGCCGTGTTCGAAAGGCAGTCCGTCACCGGGGCTCGGCCGTTGAGGATCAGGCCGCCCCACTGGCCGGACGAAGTGTCCGAGTTTTCGCCACGGACGTTCTGGGTGCTGGTGAAGATGATCGGGCGAGCGGCCGTGCCGTTGGCCTGGATCTCGTTGCCGCGGTTTACGTTGAGATAGGATGCGTCGAGGCCGGCCAGGATCACTCCCGGTTCGATCGTCAGAACGACGTTGGTGTCGCTTAGGCCATCCGAAGAATCGGCGGCGGGGCCGCCGTCAGTGCCCACGTCAACCTGCCCGTCTATCAGATAAATCACGGCGGCGTTCGACGGGGTGAACTGGAGCTGCGAGGATCGATTGAACCGCGCGGGCAGCTGGCACAGGCGATAGGTGCCGGTCGGCCCCGAAATGGTCCCGCGGTTGGTGAGGCCCTGCGGGTCCGAGATGAAGGGGCAATCGGTTGCCGCGACTGCACCCGTCTGCCCGGGAGTCGGAGTGGGAGTGGGCGTCGGCGACGGGTTGTTGATGATGACGTTGCCGCCCGTACCGGGCGAGACGATTTCGTCTGCGCCACAGCCCGCCAGGGCAACCAGGCTGCAGCCGAGAATGAGCGTGCGGTGGAAATTTTTCACAGCGAGCGGTCCCCTCAAGAGATTCCGAGAATCAGGAATTGGTAAGCGCGGTGTTGCGCAGGGGTTCGCTAGGCAGCTTGCGTGACAGTTTCTTGGCCAACTTTGCGGGTTTGCGACAATCCACAAACTATGACTGAAATGCGACGAATGTGACTTTGGAGGGGCGCGACCCCAGATCGAAGGATGGGCGAGAGGTGCGCAATATTACATAAATAAATCAATAAGATGATGCCATTTGATTGCGCATTTATGACAATGTTACATTTTTATTGCGCGTAGTGGGGTGCTGGCGCATTCTTCCAACATAAACGGGAGAAATAGGCATGCTTGCAGCATCACTTGTTACTGCAATGATATGGGCCCAGGCGGTCGCAATTGCCCCGGCCGAATCGGCGGAGATCGAAGTTACGGCCACTGAGTCGCGGGTCGGCTACGAAGCCCTGATGGCAGGAGACAATCTGCGTGCCATCGCTGAAATCGAAGCCAATCGCTCGCTCGCCGCGAATGATCCGGTGCGGCTTATCAACCTCGGCATAGCCTAAGCGCGGCAGGGCGACGAGGCGCGCGCCCGGTCACTGTTTGAAGGGGCGGTTGCAAGCTCCGACCAGATGGAGCTCGAAACCGCAACCGGCTACTGGGTCTATTCGCGTGCGTTGGCACGGCAGGCCTTGCGCATGCTCGACGGCGGCGACCTGCACATGGCACGGATGGCCGCTCGCTGATTCTGAACAGCTGGCTTTCATCGCAAGGCCCTTCCCGCCACTGATCTGATACCGGGTGGCAGCGCCGCTCGCGTGTACGCGCCCTGCTGACAAAAGGGGGGTGTGGACAGCCTGTGCACGACTCTCATCAATCGGCCTTCGCGTTTTTGTCACTGCATTGTCATGTGCGCTAAGCATGGGGGCGTGATGAAGGTTCGCATGCCGATTCTCTCGCAGTCGCCATACTGGCCCGGCGCGGTAGCGCTGGCGCTTGCTTCGGTGCCTGCGCAGGCCGATGTGCTTGAGCTTGGCGCCGACGGCGCGCGCTGGGTGGCTGGCGGCCCAGCAGAGGCGAGCGCCGCCCCCGATAAGCCGGCCGCAGCCATCGTGATCGCGGACGCGCCGAGACCTGAACCCGCGCAGCGCGATCCGCAGCTGGTCACTCACAGCGAGGCCACTGCACGCGGAGTCCCCGCTGCTTATGCAGCAAAGGTCGCAGAGCTGGCCGCGCGCTATGATCTCAGCCCCGCACTGATCGAGGCGCTGGTGTGGCAGGAGAGCCGCTGGCAACATTCCGCTGTCTCGCCCAAGGGCGCTCGCGGGCTGGCCCAGCTGATGCCGGGGACCGCACGCGACCTTGGCGTTGACCCTGCCGATCCCTTCTCAAATCTCGAAGGCGGGGCGCGCTACCTGCGCGAACAACTTAACCGGTTCGATGGCGATCTCGAAAAGGCTTTGGCCGCCTACAACGCGGGTCCAGGCCGGGTCGAGCGCGCCGGAGGCGTTCCCCGTATCGCGGAGACGCGCCAGTATGTCGCGGCGATCATGGGCCGCCTCAATAACCACAGCAACAAGGAAGCCCGATAGATGCCTTCGTTCACCCGCCTGCTTGCCATGGCGATGCTCATGCTGAGCCCGACCGCCGCGCTGGCCCAACAGGCTGCGGATCCGCAAGGGTCAGGTCCGGTCGTCGCTGCTCTGGCATGGCTGCAAGGCACGATGATGGGCACGGTGGCCACCACGGTCGCTGTCATGGCGGTCGCCGCAATAGGCTTCATGATGCTCACCGGCCGGATGAACTGGCGCTTTGGCGTGACGGTAATCGTCGGCGTGTTCATCCTGTTCGGAGCCACGACCATCGTGGCCGGCATCCAGGCAGCGGCGGGATAGGGCGCCCATGCCTGATCTAGTCCGCCATCCTGTGCACCGCGCACTCACTCGGCCGCAGATGTTCGCGGGCGTGACGATGAATTTCTTCATCATCAACCTGATGGTGACGACGATCGCTTTCCTGATCCTGAAAAGCTTCTGGATCATACCTGTTCCCATCATCACCCATGTGATCGGCTATGTGGTCAGCTTGCGCGAACCGCGCATCTTCGACCTGTGGATCACCAAGGTTTCGCAGTGCCCGCGCGTAAGGAATTACAAGCGCTGGGGCTGCAACAGCTACACGCCCTGACGCAGGAAGCCCGGAACGATGAGCGAATGGATCGGAATGGCGGCCTGGGGTGAAAAGGAAGCCCGCGCGGGCGACAGGCTGCCCTATGCCCGGCTGCTCGACGAAAGCACGCTGCTGCTGCGCGACGGTTCGGTGATGACATCGATCCAGGTGCCCGGGCTGCTGTTCGAGACGGAGGCAACGGATAGCCTCAACGCCCATGCCGCGACGCGCGAAGTGGTGCTGCGCTCAACCCTCGATTCGCGTTTCGTGCTCTATCACCATGTCATCCGGCGGCGGGTCGAAGTCGAGCTGGACGCCGATTTCGACGACCCGCTGTGCCAACATATCGACGCGCGCTGGAAAGAGCGGCTGGCCGGCGGATCGCTGTTCATCAACGACCAGTTCGTCACGCTGATCCGGCGTCCCGCGCGCGGGCGCGCAGGGCTTGCCGAGCGCGCATCGCGTTTCTTCAGCCGCACCGGCCGCAGCGAGGTCGAGGCCGATCCGCGCGATGTGCGCACGCTCAAGGCGGCGGTTACGGGCTTTGTTGCCTCGCTCCAGGCCTATGGGGCGCAAGTGCTGGGCGACTACAAAGCTCCCGGCGGCGGCACCAATTCGGAAATGCTCGAATTGCTGTCGGCGCTCTACAATGGCGAGATGCGCCCGGTGCGCCGCCCGTCCGAAGAGACGGATATCGGCCAGATGCTGCCCTATCGCCGGGCCTCTTTCGGGCTCGACGCGATGGAACTGCGCGGTTCGGGCCGCCCTGAATTCGCGGCCTTGCTGGGGCTCAAGGACTACCCCGAGGCGACATCGCCCGGACTGCTCGACGGATTGCTGCGCCAGCCCTTTGAGATGATCGTGACCGAGAGCTACGCTCCAGCCGAACGGACCACGGCGCGCGAGCGGATCGACCTCGCCTTGCGGCGCTTGCGTTCGGTAGATGAGGAAGCAGCTGCCGAGCGCGCCGATATGCTCGCTGCGCGCGATGCGCTGGGCAATGGCGCAGTCGGCTTCGGCGACCACCATTTGACCGTGCTGGTGCGTGAAGGCGACCTTGCGCGGCTCGACGAAGCGACTGCAGCCTGTGCCGCCGCACTGGCGGATACAGGCGCGATCGCGGTGCGCGAAGACATCAATCTCGAACCCGGCTTCTGGGCGCAATTCCCCGGCAACGAACAATATGTCGTGCGCCGTGCGCTAATCTCCAGCGCCAACATGGCCAGCTTCGGCTCGATGCACGGCTTCGCACTGGGGCGGGCGAGCGGCAACCATTGGGGCGATGCGGTCACGCTGCTCCAGACCACCAGTTCAACGCCGTTCTTCTTCAATTTCCACCACGGCGACCTGGGCAATTTCTCGGTCATCGGCCCCTCGGGCTCGGGCAAGACCGTTGTGATGAATTTCCTCGCCGCGCAGGCGCAGAAGTTCAATCCGCGTACGATCCTGTTCGACAAGGATCGCGGCGCCGAACTGTTCATTCGCGGGATCGGCGGGCGGTACGACCGGATCACCGCGGGCGAGCCAACCGGTTTCAATCCGCTAGCCTTGCCGGACAGCGCGGCCAACCGCGCCTTCCTGCGCGACTGGCTGGGTGTGCTGCTCAACGCAGAGGGCCCGGAGGAACTGGCGACGGTAGCCGCGGCGGTCGACGCGGCTTACGAGAATGACGCGAGCCTGCGCCGGCTGCGCCATTTCAGGGAATTGCTGGCCGGGGCCCGGCGGCCCGAACGCGGCGATCTGGCAGACCGGCTTTCGGCCTGGATTAACTCCGGCGAGCATGCCTGGCTGTTCGACAATGAGCGCGACGAGCTCGACCTTGAGAACCGCGTACTCGGCTTTGACATGACCGCGCTGCTCGAGAACCCGCGGCTGCGCACGCCGGTGATGATGTACCTGTTCCACCGGATCGACGAGCGGCTCGACGGCAAGCCGACCATGATCCTGATCGACGAGGGCTGGAAAGCGCTTGACGACGCAGTCTTCGCGGCGCGCATTCGCGATTGGCTCAAGACGTTGCGCAAGCGTAACGCGCTGGTCGGTTTCGCCACGCAAAGCGCGCGCGATGCACTCGAAAGCCGCATTTCGGCAGCGCTGGTCGAACAGACCGCGACGATGATCTTCATGCCCAATTCGCGCGCGAGGCCAGAGGATTATTGCGATGGCTTCGGGCTGACCGAGCATGAATTCGCACTGATCCGCTCGCTGCCCGCACACAGCCGCTGTTTCCTTGTCCGCCAGCCGGATGCCAGCGTCGTGGTACGGCTCGACCTGTCGGGCGCGCCCGAAGTGCTCACCATCCTGTCGGGCCGCGAGGCTTCGGTTCGCCGATTGGACCTGCTACGGGCTGCAGTGGGTGACGATCCGGCCGACTGGTTCCCGCCGCTTACCGGCCGCGTCTGGCCCGGCCATTCGGATAGCGATGCACTGGGCGACTTGCCTGTCTGGCAGGCGGCCGAATGAACCCCGCTTGCGACAGCGCGCTTGAGCAGATGGGCGGCGGGATCGCCGCCGCATTGCAGGCGGTCGATTGCGTAGCTGCAGGCGGCACCGCGAGTGCCTTCGGCCAGCTGTTCGCGCCCGGTGGCACGCTTGAGACCGCGCTCGTCATCCTGCTCACGCTCTATGTCGGGTTCTTCGCGATCAGCCTCATGCTGGGCCGGTCGAACCTGTCGATCCGTGCACTGCTGCCGCGCATGATCCTGGTCGGCATGGTGCTGGCATTTTCGACCAGTTGGGTCGCTTTCCGCAGCTTCATCTGGCCTCTTTTTGTCGAGACGCCCGATTATCTCGCCACGATCCTGACCGGCAGCGACGGTTCGGCCACGCGCGTCTTTGCCGAGAAGCTCGACGTGGTGTTCGCCGCTGTTGAGCAGGCGAGCCAGGGGCAACAGAATTTCGAGGCATTCTCGCCTGCCGGGCTGATGTGGCTTGGTGCGGTGATGCTCTTGCTGGGCACGGTTGGCGTTTTGGTCACTTCGCGCATCGCGCTGGCTTTGCTGGTCGCGCTTGGCCCGATTTTCGTCGTCATGGCGCTCTTCAACGGGACGCGCGGGCTGTTCACGGGCTGGCTTAAAGGGCTGGTGATGCTGGCGCTGACGCCCCTTTTCGCTGTGCTGGGCGGCATGATCATGCTCGAGCTGGCGGTGCCGGTGCTTTCGGCACTGGTGCAGGCGCCGGGCCAGATCGATCCGCGCGCGGCGATGGCGTTCTTCCTTGTCGGCGCGGTGCATGTTGCGCTGATGCTGATGGTGCTCAAGGTGGCGGGAACGATGGTCGCCGGCTGGCAAGTGTTCGGCAAGGCACCCGATGCCGGTGAAGCGGCGGGCGGTGCGGGCGTTTATGGCGCGAACTCGAACACCCTGCGCCAAGCCGATCCGCGCTATGCGGCCACCGGTGGCGCTTCGGCCCGCCGGGTCGACGTCGTTTCCGGCGGCTCGACAGCTCCGGCCAATGACCCGGGGGATGCCGGTGCCAGCTCACGCGTGCGAGAGACGCGTGTCTATGCAACCAGCGCCGCCACGCCCGCTGGAGGAGCCGCCAACACTCCGTCTCGCACGCGCGGGATCGGCAACCGCTTCCGGCCGGTGCAATCGCGCGCATTGTCGCGCTCAATGGAGACATCGTCATGATCCGCGCCGCCTTGCCCGCGCTTGCGCTTGCGCTCTCTATCGTCGCTGCCGGTCCCGCCTTGGCCGACGATCCGCGCCTTGTCGAACGCCTCTACGATCCCGGCGAAGTTGTCCGGATCGATGGCAAGGCGCGTGTGCAGGCCACGATCATGTTCGGCGAGGACGAAGTGATCGAGAACGTCGCGATCGGCGATTCGCAGGCGTGGCAGGTCACTCCGAACAAGAGGGCCAATTTGCTGTTCGTGAAGCCGCTCGAGCCAACCGCTGTGACGAACATGACCGTTGTGACGAGCAAGCGCACCTATCTGTTCGACCTCGTCGCAAACCCGCGCAGCCGCCCGGTCTATGTGCTCAGCTTCACCTATCCGGCGCCGCCTGCGCCAAGCGAAGCGGAAGCTGCGCTGGCCGCCCGCGAAGCCGCCAATGCCGAAGAGATGGCGGCAGCGACCGATCCTTATGCGGTGGTCGATCCGGCGGCTTTGAATTTCGCCTGGAGCAAGAGCGGCGATGCCGGTCTGCACCCCGAGCGCGCCTATGACGATGGCCGCGCGACCTTCCTTGCATGGCCAGCCGATCGCGCTGTGCCGGCTATCCTGATCAAGGATTCGGAAGGGACGGAAGGCCCGGTCAATTTCACCGTCCGCGGCGACACGATCGTGGTGCAGGGCGTGCCGCGCGAAATCGTGCTGCGTTCCGGCGAAGAATCGGCGGTGCTGGTCAACAACGGGCCAGAGCGCCCCGCCAGGTCGCTCCGCGACGATCCTGCCCTGGCGCAGGGCCGCACACAAAAGGTGGAGGCAAACTGATGCGCCTTGCAATGCGACTTCCCGGAAAGCGCGACGGCAACACCCCCGACGGGGGCGATCCGCGCGAACAGGAATCGGCGGAGATCATCGATCTCGCTAGCCGCACCGCCTATCCCGCCGTTGCGCAACGGGCGGGCAAGTCTGACGCATTGGGCCTCGCAGCAGGCGTCGCGATCGTCGCGGGGCTTGGCGCCGTCGCCTTCTGGGCGATGAATTCGGCGCGGCTTGAGGATCGTTCGCCGCCGCTTGCAGCCGACCCAACTCCGGTCGAGGTAGTGGCACCGGCGGATTCGGCGGTCGTGCTCGAACCTGTGCCGGAGGGCCTTGAGGAAGTGCCTTTCACGGTGCCGGAGCCGATTGACGAAAGCTTGCCGGTTGTTTCGGTTGCTCCCGCAATCAACCCCTATTCCAGCCCGACCATGGTGTTCGATGCCAGCGCGTCGAGCCAGCAATTTGAGGCGCCCGCAGGACCAGGCGCCGGTGCGGAAGTGGCGGCACCCGGCGCCACGGGCAATTCCGCATCCGATTTTGCCAGCCGCATCGGTGGCGTGGGCGGAGCCGCGGCGCAAGCGCGCGCGATGAGCAATCCCTCAACCACGGTGACACAGGGCACACTGATCCCGGCCGTGCTTGAAACCGCGATCGACACCGACGTGCCCGGCTTCGTGCGCGCGGTGGTGAGCGAAGATGTGCGCAGCTTCGACGGCACGCGCATCCTGGTGCCGCGTTCGTCGCGGCTGATCGGGCAGTACCAGTCAGGCCTGCAGGGCGGGCAAAAACGGGCCTATGTGATCTGGACGCGCTTGATCCGGCCCGATGGCGCTTCGGTCAATCTCGCTTCGCCTGCAGTCGGGTTCGACGGCACAACCGGGCTCAAGGGGGAGGTGAAATCGAACTTCTTCCAGCGCTTCGGTTCGGCGCTGCTGCTCTCGGTAGTGGGCGGGCTTTCCACCATCGCGTCGGGCGGTGCCTCTGTGGTGCTCGGCGGCGGGCAGTCTGCTGCCGCTGCTGCGGTAGAGCAGGACGGCAAGGTCGGTCCAACCGTGCGCGTGCGCCAGGGTGAGCCGATCCGCGTGTTCACCGCGCGCGATCTGGACTTCTCACAGGTAAGCGGCTGAGCGCGCATCGCATGAGTGCGGAAATCCATCCCTTGCCTTCCGATGGCCTCGGCCAAGGCGAGCGGAGCGTCTATCTCGATGCCTATCTCGCGCCGTTCCGTCGCTGGCTCGACCTGGACACGGTCACCGAGATCATGGTCAACCGGCCGGGCGAAGTGTGGATCGAGGATGCCGCCGATCCCGGCATGAAGCGGGTCGAAACGCCGGAAATCGACGATGCGCTGGTGCAGCGCCTGGCCGAGCAGGTCGCGCGGGTCAGCCACCAGGGGATCAACCGCGAGCATCCCTTGCTCGGGGCGACTCTGCCCGATGGTGCGCGCGTGCAGTTCTGCGGGCCGCCTGCGGCGCGCAAGCATTGGGCCATGGCGATCCGCCGCCACCGGCGGCTCGATTTGCCGCTCGATGCCTATGACGCGGGCCCGCTGTCCAAACCTGCCTCGCCTGCCATGCCGAGCCCCGAGGTTGAGCCGATCGCTTACCTGCGAGAAGCGATCCGGCAGCGCCGCACGATCCTGATCTCGGGCGGCACCAGCACCGGCAAGACGACATTCCTCAATGCCATGTTGCAGGAAATCCCGCGGAGTGAGCGCGTGGTGCTCGTCGAAGATACACCCGAGCTCAAGCTACCCGGCGCGAACGGTGTGGGCCTGGTGGCAGTGAAGGGCGAATTGGGCGAAGCGAAGGTTTCCGCCAATGAGCTACTGCAGGCAGCGCTTCGCCTGAGGCCGGACCGGATCGTGCTGGGCGAATTGCGGGGCGCAGAAAGCGTCAGTTTCCTGCGCGCGATCAACACCGGCCATCCCGGCAGCTTTTCGACCATCCACGCCAACAGCTTGCGCGGCGCGCTGGAACAGCTTTCGCTGATGGTGATGCAGACCGGGATCGGCCTCTCGCGCAGCGACACGATCGCCTATGCTGCATCGGTGATCGACGTGATTGTCCAGCTGGGCCGCGATGGGGAGGGTAAGCGCGGGATCACCGCGATCGCCGACAGCAGCGCCCTGATATAGAACGCATTCCAGCAAACGCGCAGGCGAAACCGGCTTCGACTCTGGCGCGGGCACAAGCTACACTGGTGAACCGATCATGAGCAGCCACCCGATCATCGAACTGCCGCAGACGGCACCACGCGAAGCGAGCGAGCTTTATTTCAACCGCGAGCTGAGCTGGCTTGCCTTCAACGAGCGAGTGCTCGCTGAAGCGTCGAACACAAGCTATCCGCTGCTGGAGCGGCTGCGCTTTCTTGCGATTTCGGGCAGCAATCTTGACGAATTCGTGATGATCCGCGTGGCGGGCCTTGCAGGCCAGGTGCAGCGCGGGATCGACCGGCCTGCCATCGACGGTCGCACTCCTTCACAGCAATTGGCTGCGGTGCGCGAACGCGTGGCGAGCGTGGCGGCGCGTCAGCAGCAGGTGTGGGAGGAGCTTCATGCCCTTTTGGGTGAAGCAGGCATCCATGTCGCCGACGAACGACGCGTCGATCCTGAAGCGCTGGAATGGCTGCGCGAGTATTTCCTCGAAGAGATCCTGCCGGTCATCACTCCGCAGGCGCTCGACCCCGCACATCCCTTTCCCTTCGTCGCCAATCGTGGTTTGGGGTTGCTGTTCACGCTCACGCGCAATTCAGACGGGCAACAGCTGATCGAAATGATCCTGATCCCTTCGGCCTTGCCACGTTTCGTACGCGTGCCCGGCGAAGCGTCGATCTACATCAGCATCACCAGCCTGATCTGCCGATTTGCCGACCATGTCTTCCCCGGCTTCACGATCCATGGCGATGGCCTGTTTCGCATCCTGCGCGACAGCGACATCGAAATCGAGGAAGAAGCCGAGGATCTGGTGCGGACTTTCCGCAGCGCGATCCAGCGTCGCCGCCGGGGGCGTGTGATCCAGCTTGAGATCGAGGTCGATTTCGACCCGGTCGCCGAGCAGGTGCTGCTCGAACAGACCGGGGTGAGCGATGCGCTCGTGCTCAAGAGCAAGGGGATCATCGGGCTCGACTGCCTTAACGAGATCGTCGACGCCGACCGGTCGGACCTGAAGTTCCTCAGCTACACGCCGCGCTATCCGGAGCGGATTCGCGAGCACGATGGCGATTGTTTCGCCGCGATCCGCGAGAAGGACATCGTGATCCATCACCCCTACGAAAGCTTCGAAGTGGTGGTGGACTTCCTGCGCCAGGCGGCGAGCGATCCCGATGTCGTGGCGATCAAGCAGACGCTCTATCGCGCGGGCAACCAGTCTGCGATCATCAACGCGCTGATCGCGGCTGCAGAAGAGGGCAAGTCTGTCACAGCGGTGGTCGAGATCAAGGCACGCTTCGACGAAGAGCAAAATTTGATGTGGGCGGCGAAGCTCGAGCGCGCCGGCGTGCAGGTGATCTATGGCTTCGTCGACTGGAAAACGCACGCCAAGGTGGCGATGGTGGTGCGGCGGGAGGAAGACGGCTTCCGCACCTATTGTCACTTCGGCACCGGCAATTACCACCCGGTCACTGCGCGCATCTACACCGACCTGAGCTTTTTCACTGCAGCTCCGGAATTCGGACGGGATGCGGCCAAGCTGTTCAATTTCGTCAGCGGCTATGTCGAACCGCGTAGCACCGAGGCGCTGGTGATTTCGCCGCTCAACTTACGTGACGAGCTTTGCGCCGCGATTGAACGGGAAATCGCACATGCCCGGGCCGGTCGGCCTGCGGCGATCTGGATCAAGTGCAACCAGATCACCGACCAGGCCATGATCGACCGGCTCTACGAAGCGAGCGAGGCAGGGGTCGAGATCGATCTGGTGGTCCGTGGGATCTGCTGCCTCAGGCCCGGCGTGGAAGGTTTGAGCGAGAACATCAGGGTCAAGTCGATCATCGGCCGCTTCCTCGAGCACGGCCGGATCTATGCTTTCGCCAATGGCCATCCGATGCCCAGCGGCGAAGCGAAGGTCTATATTTCCTCGGCCGACCTTATGGAGCGCAATCTCGATCGCCGTGTCGAAGCGATGATCCCGATCCTCAACCACACGGTGCATGACCAGGTTCTGCAACAGGTGTTGCTCGCCAACATGCTCGACACTGAACAGAGCTGGCTCCTCGCCCCGGACGGCAGCTATGCGCGCATAGTGGCGGAGGACCGGCCGTTCAACTGTCACCACTACTTCATGACCAACCCTTCGCTGTCGGGCCGCGGCGAAGCGCTTGACCCCGATGCCATTCCCAAGCTCGCGCTGCGCAAGGGGCGCGCGGCATGACGGCACGCCGGAGGCGGGGAGACCGGGCAGGGAGCTTTTCCGGCAGCGAAGCCGAACGGGCGATCATCGACATCGGCTCGAACTCGGTGCGCCTCGTCGTCTATGGCGGCACGATGCGTGCGCCGATGGTGCTGCTCAACGAAAAGGTAGTGGCTCAGCTCGGGCGCGAGATAGCCACCACGGGGCGGATGCCCGAGGATTCGATCGCGCTCGCCATGCGCGGCATCCGGCGCTTCGCGCTGCTGCTCGAAGACCTGGAAGTCGACGATGTCGAGACGGTGGCGACTGCGGCGGTGCGTGACGCGGAAAATGGAACTGAATTCCTCGATCTGGTGCGCGCGGCGGGTTTCGAACCACGCCTGCTCTCGGGTGAGGAGGAGGCAGGCGTCAGCGCGGACGGAGTGATCGGCGCTTTTCCCGGGGCCAGCGGCGTAGTGGCCGACCTCGGCGGGGGCAGCCTCGAACTGGTGCGGATTGCCGACGAGATGAG
Source organism: Altererythrobacter litoralis (assembly GCF_036324225.1). Taxonomy (NCBI): domain Bacteria; kingdom Pseudomonadati; phylum Pseudomonadota; class Alphaproteobacteria; order Sphingomonadales; family Erythrobacteraceae; genus Altererythrobacter; species Altererythrobacter litoralis. The sequence continues at coordinate 121,591 of NZ_JAZDQV010000003.1, read as the reverse complement.
CGACACCGCGACTTCGCTGCCGCTCGGCACTTTGCGGCTCGGCGAGTACCGCGGTGAAGGCGAAGATTCAAAGCCGGCTGCAATGCGCAAGCGGTTGGGCGCTGCGATCAAGCGGAGCGGGTGGGGCAAGCCCACCGGCACGCCGTTGTATCTCGTCGGCGGGACCTGGCGCGCGCTGGCTACCTACGCCATGGAAGCGAGCAAATACCCGCTCACGGATCCGCACGCGCTCGACCTGGCACCGGCCGAAGCGCTGGCGTTCGCGCGCCACTTGGTGCGCGCCGATCCTGAAGAGCTGCGCAACAATCCGCGCGTCACGGCTACGCGCGCTGCGGTGCTTCCCGACGCTGCGGTGCTGTTGCAGGCGCTGCTTCGGCAGCTCGCGCCATCGCGTGTGGTCTTCTCATCATGGGGCCTGCGCGAAGGTCTACTCTACGGAAGGTTGCAGCCGCACCAGAAGGCACAGGACCCGCTGCTCGCGGGCATGGCGCATTTTGCCAGCCATCGCGGCGCCCCCCCGCAATTGGCAACCCGTGTGGCCGGATGGACGGTCGAAGCGGTGCCGACCGGTGCTGCGGGGACCGAGCGGGTGCGCCTTGCGGCTACAATGCTCGCGCTGGCTTCGATGCAGATCGAACCCAATTTGCGGATGGAACTTGCGATCGACTGGGCGCTTCAGAAACGCTGGCTCGCTCTGGATGCCGCGGGCCGTGCGCAGATGGCGGCGACGATTGCGGGGAACGGAAATCGGCTCGAACTGCCGCGTGAACTGAAACGGCTGGTCCCTCCCGAAGCGCTTGACGAAGCGCTCGATTGGGGTCTCGCGATCCGCCTCGCGCGGCGAGTGGGGGCGCGATCGCGCAAGTCACTGCAGGTCAGTCGTCTGCTGCGCGATGGGGAGCGGCTGGTGCTGCGGCTGCAGCATGGCCATCGCGATTTGTACGGCATTCCCGTCGAGAAGGACCTCGCCTTGCTCGCCGGGAGGTTGGAGCTTGAGCCGGCGGTGGAGATCGTGCCTGACGATACCGTCTGGGCACTGCCCGAGACAGGCGAGATTTTCCAACCGGTCAAATAGCGCAGGTCAGCCAGCGCGGGTCGTGGTGGCGAAGGGCGAGAAGTCGGTCTCGGTGTCGTAGAGATCGATCCCTTCACGCCGCTTGAGCGCACCCACGACCACATAGGTTACCGGCGTGAGCAATGCCTCCCATGCGGTCTTGATCAGCCATTGCGATATCACCACCTGCACCAGCGTTTCAGGCGGCCAGCCGGCCAGCCCCCAGAAGGCGAGCGGGTAGAAGATCAGGCTGTCGAGCCCTTGCCCGACCACGGTGGAGCCGATCGTGCGCATCCAGAGGAAGCGCCCCTTGGTCCAGAGCTTCATCTTGGCAAGCACGTAGGAATTGGCGAATTCGCCGACCCAGAACGCGGTCATCGACGCCAGCACGATGCGCCAGCTGTTGCCGAACACGTTCTCGTAATCGCTCTGGAACGGCCAGCCATCGGCGGGCGGTAGCGCCACGACTACCCAGGCCATGAAGGCCATGAAAAGCAGTGCGGCAAAGCCGGTCCAGATCACACGCCGCGCGCGGGCATAGCCATAGACCTCGGTCAGCACGTCGCCGATGATGTAACTGATCGGGAAGAACAATACGCCCGCGCCGAAGATCCATGTTTCGCCGCCGGGCAGCGAGATATAGCTCGGCTTGCTCGCGCCGATCAGGTTCGACAGCAGCAGGATCGCAACGAAAGCCGCCATGACCAGGTCGTAATAGCGGAAGCTCGCAGGAGCGCGGCTCGTCGCCTGGATCCCGTCGTTCGGGTCGGTATCAAACGCGGCGGCGGGGTCGGGTTTTTCCATCGCTGTGGGCTTTAGCTCGATTTGATTGCGCGGCAAAGCACGCTAATGCGGGCATCGGCGCGCGCCCGTAGCTCATCTGGATAGAGCGCGAGACTTCTAATCTTGAGGCAGCAGGTTCGAGTCCTGCCGGGCGCGCCAGATTTTCTCATGCCGCCGCGTCACGCTGCCTGAGGGCGACTATCCCCGTGCGACGCTTTCGAGCGGTTCGCCGACGACCGGATAGCCCAAATCCTCGCCGATATAGAGCCAGGGCTTGCCATCGCTTTCGCCAAGAAAAGGCGTGATGGTGCGCACCGGTATCGCTTCGGCCTGTGCCCGCGCCTCTTCGAAAGTGGCGAATTGCGCCAGCCGTTCGAGGTTGCGGCGAGTGGGAAAGATGACCTTGATGTCGCCGCTTTCGGCCGCGTCAAGCGCGCCTTGCGCCGTGGTCCAGAACAGATGCGTATTCTCGGACAAATCGGCTTCGATTTCGACCGCGCCGGTGCCCAGATTGGCGAGGTAGAAGCGCGTGTCATACACGCGGGGGATGCGCTCGTTCTTGGGGAACCAGCGCGCGAAAGGGGTGAGCTGGGCAAGGTCGAGCGACCATCCGAACTGATCGAGCACCGGTGCCAGCGCACCGGTTTCGAGCAGCAGCTCGCGTGCAGCGCGGGCGCGATTGGCATCGATTTCGCCGATGAGCCCGATCGCAAGGCCCGTTTCCTCGAGAGTTTCGCGCACAACCGCAATCTGGTGCGCTGCCTCGTCAGGGTCGAGCGTGCCGGCAAATTGCTGGCCCAGCTCGTAATCTGCGGCGTCCACCCGCCCGCCCGGGAATACCGCCATGCCGCCTGCGAAAACCATGTTGCGCGAACGGATCGTCATCAGGATTTCGGGGTGACCACCCGCCGGTCCGTTGCGGAAGATCACGACAGTGGCGGCCGGTATGCCGTCGGGCGATTGCGGGGTCGGTTCAGTCATCATGAGTCTTATGCGGGGAGTTGGCGGCGCTTGCCAACCGGCAAATGAGCGAGGTGTCGGGATTCTTGACAAGGTTAGCGAGACCTTGCTGCGCATTAACCATCGTGTCCTGCGGTAATCCTGGCTTCACCGATTCTGGCACGCTTGGTGCAAAGAGAAATGTACCCGAACAGTCTTCGATGAAAGAGGCAGCGCCCCAGTCTCCTGGTAATGCCTCCCCGAAAAAGAAAGCCGCCCCACAGGTACCCCCGGGGCGGTTTTTTTGTGCATGATCCAAAAACTGGCGGGATCGGCGAGCCAATAGCGAGCCGCCAGGGCGACCGCCCGTCCGCAGCGATCCGGCCTTCAGGCCGTATGAGCGAGGAAATCGCGCGCCCGGGGACGGGCGTGCGAAAATTATGAAGCTTTGGCGACCTGCTGCTCGTCGAGCATTTGCTGGAGTTCGCCAGCTTCGAACATTTCCATCATGATGTCGCTGCCGCCCACGAATTCGCCCTTCACATAGAGCTGGGGGATAGTCGGCCAATCGGAATAGGCCTTGATCCCCTGGCGGATCTCCATGTCTTGCAGCACGTCCACGCTTTCATAGGCGACGCCGCAATGATCGAGGATCGCTACTGCGCGGCTCGAAAAGCCGCACTGCGGAAACAGCGGAGTGCCCTTCATGAACAGCACGACATCATTGTCGTTCACGAGGGAAGAGATGCGCGAGTTGACGTCGGACATGATAGTCGGGACCTGCTGATGGTGGGTTTCGTCAGTCGGAAGTGGGTATGGCGGTGGTGAGTTGCAAGGCATGCAGCACACCGCCCATGCGCCCGCCAAGCGCTTCGTAGACCATCTTGTGCTGCTGAACCCGGTTCTTGCCCGCAAATTGCGGGGCAACGACCCGGGCTGCCCAATGGTCGTTATCGCCGGCGAGATCGGTCATTTCGACTTCGGCGCCGGGCAGGGTGGCCTTGATCATGGTTTCGATTTCGGCAGCCGACATCGGCATCGAGTCAGGCTCCGCCCATCAACTGGCGACGCGCCTCGACCGTCTTTTCCTCAAGCTTGGTGCGGATATCGGCTTCGCTTACGTCGCAGCCGGCAGCCGTGAGATCGCCCAGCAGCTTGCGCACGACGTCTTCGTCGCCAGCCTCTTCGAAATCGGCCTGCACGACGGCCTTCTTGTAGGCGTCGGTCTCTTCCTCGGTCAGCCCCATCAGCGCTGCGGCCCATTCGCCCACCAGGCGGTTGCGCCGCGCAGCGATCTTGAAGGCGGTTTCCTCGTCGAATGCGAACTTGGCTTCTTCGCCGCGTTCACGATCGTTGAAATTGGTCATCTTGAGATCCTTGTTTTATGCAAAGTTTCAGCCTTGTGGCTTTGCACGGAATGCGTCGTGGCACGCTTGGCATGCGGCTTTCGTGCTCGCAAGGGCTGTGTTGAAGGCTTCACGGTTATCGCTGCGTGCGGCGTCCGCCAGCGCAGCGGTTGCCGCCTGATATTCGGCAATCCGGGCTGCGAAAGCCTCCTCGTCCTGCCACACCGCTGGCAAGGCTTCCGTGCCTTCAATGCCAGCCGTCTCCGGCGCAAAGAGAGTTGGAAGCGCCTGTGCGAACCGCGCAAGGCCTTTGGTTGGCAGGGCAGCTTGCGTCAGCGGAGCGTCGGCATTGGCTGCAGCGCTCAACCGCGCGAGTGTGAAGACCGACATTGCCATTCCGCCCTGACGGGCAGCCACGAGGTCGCCGGGCGAAACGCTGGCCGGTTCGCTTGCTCGCGACTGTGGCGCCATCGCCGCCGCCATCAGCGCGGCGCACGCGCTGCCCAGGAAAATTGCCTTGCCCAGCATCGCCAACTCCCTTCGTTGCCGTCCTCAGTCCATGGTCACCACGAGCTTGCCCACCGCCTGGCGGCTTTCGAGCTTGGCGATCGCCTCGCCGCCGCGTTCGAGCGGGAAAGTCTCCGACACCAACGGGTCGATCTTGCCGTCCTTCATGAGTTGGAACAGCTCTTCGACCTGTTGGCGGAACTTGACGGGCTCGCGCGCTGTGAACGCGCCCCAGAATACGCCTGCGATGTCGCAGCTCTTCAGCAGCGTCAGGTTGAGCGGCATCTTGGCGATCCCGGCCGGGAAGCCGACCACTAGGAATTTACCTTCCCATGCGATCGACCGCAGCGCGGGTTCGGAATACTGCCCGCCGACGATGTCATAGACGATGTTTGCGCCTTCGGGCCCGCAAGCAGCCTTGAAGGCATTCGCGAGTTCCTTGGACGCATCCTTGTCCATCTCGCCTTTGGGATAGATCACCACTTCGTCGGCGCCTGCCTGGCGCGCGATCTCGCCCTTTTCCTCGGACGAAACCGCAGCGACGACGCGTGCGCCGAAGGCCTTGGCAAGCTCGACTGCCGAAAGGCCGACGCCGCCCGCCGCGCCCAGCACCAGAACCGTGTCGCCAGGCTTGATATGCCCGCGATCCTTCAGCCCATGGATCGTCGTGCCATAGGTCATCAGCAGGCTCGCCGCTTTCTCGAAAGGCACGCCTTCGGGAACGGGAAACATGCGCCCGGCATTGACCACCACCTTTTCCGCGAGCCCGCCATTGCCGATCCCGGCCATGACCTTGTCGCCGACCTTGTAGCCTTCAACGCCTTCGCCAATCGCTTCGATCACCCCGGCGATCTCGCCGCCCGGCGCGAAGGGGCGCGCGGGTTTGAACTGGTAGAGGTCGCGGATGATCAGCGTATCGGGAAAGTTGATCGCACAGGCCTTCACGTCCACCAGCACTTCGCCCTTGCCGGGGACGGGCGCATCAACCTCGTCCAGAGTGAGCGTTTCGGGTCCGCCGACTGCGTGCGTTCTCAGGGCCTTCATGCCTGTTTCTCCATTGCCATGTTTTCCGTACCTCTCTCGATCCAGGGCATAGCTTCGCCCCGGCGTTGTTCGAATGCTCCGATCGCCTCGTCGCGCGCCAGCGTCAGGCCGATTTCGTCGAGGCCGTTCAGCAGGCAATGCTTGCGGAACGGATCGATCTCGAAAGTGAAGCGGTCCTGGAACGGCGTCGTCACAGTCTGGCTTTCGAGGTCAATCGTGATCTCATCCGTCTGCGCAACTTCCATCAGCCGATCGACGGCTTCTTGCGGAAGCACCACGGTGAGGATGCCATTCTTGAAAGCATTGCCAGAGAAGATGTCGGAGAAGCTGGGGGCGATCACCGCTTGTATGCCCAGGTCGCCGAGCGCCCATGCGGCGTGTTCGCGGCTCGATCCGCAGCCGAAATTGTCGCCCGCGATCAGGATCGGCGAGTCCTTGTAGTGCGGGTCGTCGAACAGATTGCCTTCCTGCGCGCGCAAGGTTTCGAAGGCGCCGCGGCCCAGCCCTTCGCGGGTGATCGTCTTGAGCCATGCGGCCGGGATGATGACGTCAGTGTCGACGTTCTTCGCGCCGAAGGGATAGGCGCGGCCTTCGATAATGCGGACCTTGTCCATTACTTCTCTGACTCCGGGAAAGCGGGCAGGCGATCCAAATGGCGTGGATCGTGCTGGATGATCACTGTCGCGTCGAGCGATTTTGCCATCGCGTTGAATCGCTCGAACGAAGCGAGCGTGTCCGCGCGACTGGTGTTGAAGGAGGGCACGCCTCGGTTCGCGATCTGCTCTTCGAAGTGATAGAGATCGCCCGTCAGGAGCACGTCGCCCATGTCCGGAAGGCGGACGAGCAGGCTTGCATGGCCCGGAGTATGGCCGGGCATCGCCTTGAACAGCACGCTGCCGTCGCCGAACACATCGTGGTCATGCGGGACGACCGTGACATTTCCGGCGTCCTCGCCCAGCCACGGCGCGAAATGCCGGGGGTCCATCAGCGCATTGGGCTCGCTGGTCGATGTGACCGCAGCCCAGTCGCCTGCACCGATTACCAGTGTCGAGCCCGGGAATTCTGTGAGCTGGGCAGCGTGATCGAAATGGTAATGGCTCACGCCGACAAAATTGATCTGGTCAGGGCGCAGGCCCAGATCGCCGAGTTGATCGACGATCGATCGCTCCATCGAAAGCGTGCCGCCTTCCAGCACCACGGTCTTTCCGGCCAAATCCGATGAGAGACCGGCGTCCCAAAGCAGATAGCGGCCGCCATTGCGGACGAGGTAGCAGCCGACCACGAACTCGCGGCTTTCGCCATCGTAGAGATGCGCATCGGAGAATGACGAGGCGTCTGGCATTTCGATCTTGCCGCAATCGAGCCGCCACATTTCGAGATCGGGAGAGTCTTTCGCCGCCAGCGGCGCTGCGAACAGAACGGCCGCAATTGCTGGTATCATGGCTCTCATTCAACTCTCCCCTGCTTCGATTCCCGGTCAGTCGGTTTCCGGTTGCTCGCCCGAAGGAACGATCGGCTTGGGCTCGTCCTTCTTCTTGCGCTTGTTGGCATAGAGCAGCGCCGCAGCAATAGCGGCGGAGCCGATGGCGGCAGCACCGATGGCTGCCTTGGTCTTGGACTTCTTGTTCATGGTTTCTCTATGGTGCCGCCCCGCCGCGGGGGCAAGGGATCATGCGGTGAACTGGCGCACATCGACGAGATGCCCGGCCACTGCCGCTGCGGCTGCCATCGCGGGCGAGACGAGGTGGGTGCGTGCACCGGGGCCCTGACGACCCACGAAGTTGCGGTTGCTGGTAGAAGCGCAGCGTTCGCCCGGCGGCACCTTGTCCGGATTCATGCCCAGGCAGGCGGAGCAGCCCGGCTCGCGCCATTCGAAGCCCGCGTCGAGGAAAATCCGGTCCAGCCCTTCTTCTTCCGCCTGGGCCTTCACCAGGCCCGACCCCGGTACAACGATCGCCCATTTTACGTTCTGAGCCTTCTTGCGACCTTTCAGCACGGCGGCGGCTGCGCGCAAATCTTCGATCCGGCTGTTGGTGCAACTGCCGATGAAAATGTTCTCGACCCGTATGTCCTGCACGCGCTGGCCGGGCGTAAGGCCCATGTAATCGAGGCTTTTCTGCGCCGCGACCTGCTTCGAAGGATCGGCAAAGCTGGCAGGATCGGGCACCACGCCGCCGATCGCAACCGTGTCCTCGGGGCTGGTCCCCCAGGTTACGGTTGGCTCGACTTCTCCGGCATCGATCGTCACCGATTTGTCGAAGTTGGCGCCTTCGTCGCTGCGCAAGGTCTTCCAATAGGCGATCGCTGCATCCCATTCCGCGCCTTTGGGGGCGAGCGGGCGGCCCTTGAGATAGCGGAACACCGTTTCGTCGGGCGCGATCAGCCCGGCGCGCGCACCTGCCTCAATGCTCATGTTGCAGACTGTGAGCCGTTCCTCGACGCTCATCGCTTCGAACACGGGTCCGCGATATTCGATCACATAGCCGGTGCCGCCCGCTGCCCCGATCCGCCCGATGATGTGCAGGATCAGGTCCTTGGCGGTGACGCCGGGTCCGAGGCTGCCTGTGACCTTGATCTCAAGCGTCTTCGATTTCTTCAGCTGCAGTGTTTGCGTTGCCAGCACATGCTCGACTTCGCTGGTGCCGATGCCGAATGCGAGTGCTCCGATCCCGCCATGGCTTGCAGTGTGCGAATCCCCGCAGACGATGGTGGTGCCGGGCAGCGAGAAGCCCTGTTCCGGCCCGACGACATGTACGATCCCCTGCGCAGGCGCGGCGGCATCGATATAGCGGATGCCGAAAGCCGGGGCATTTGCTTCGAGCGCGGCAAGCTGCTGCGCGCTTTCGGGATCGGCGATCGGGATGCGCTTGCCTGCGGCATCGACGCGCGGCGTAGTCGGCAAATTGTGATCGGGCACCGCCAGCGTCAGGTCGGGGCGGCGCACCTTGCGTCCGGCGAGGCGGAGCGCTTCGAAGGCTTGCGGGCTGGTCACTTCATGGACCAGGTGCCGATCGATATAAATCAGTGAAGTGCCGTCATCGCGGGTTTCGACGACATGCGCGTCCCAGATTTTTTCATAAAGTGTGCGCGGTTTGCTGGCCATGGCGTTTCATTCCCTTGCGAGGGGCGATTAGCGACACATAAGCAACACTGGCAAGCCGAATAGGCTCCACGAAATCGATAGTCATGGAAAGGAAAGCTTTGCATGCTTAACTGACACACATGTCAGCAACGCCATTTGCCTTTCCGATCAAAGTCCTTCCCGAAGATATCGACTTCATGGGGCATGTGAACAATGCCCGCTATCTCAACTGGGTGCAGGACGCAGTGCTGGCGCATTGGCGCAAGCTGGCTCCGGCCGAGGAAGTCGCCAGCAAGGCGTGGGTCGCGCTGAAACACGAGATTACCTATCGCAAGCCCGCCTTTCTTGAGGACGACGTGATCGCGCAGACGGTGCTTGAGCAATTCCAGGGCGCGCGGGCATTCTATCTCACTGTGATCCGGCGCGGCGAGGAAGTACTGGCCGAAGTCAAATCGAGCTGGTGTTGCATCGATGCGCAGACTCTGCGTCCAGCACGGATCGATGAACATTTGCGCGAGTTCTTTTTCCCCGAAGCCTGATCGACTATATATCGACCATGCCTGACTGGATTACCGCCACGCTGATCGTTCTTGCCACCGTCGTCGCGATGGAATGGGTCGCATGGTCGAGCCATAAATATATCATGCACGGCTGGGGATGGGGCTGGCACCGCGACCATCACGAGCCGCATGACAAGACTTTCGAGAAGAACGATCGTTTCGCCTTGGTCGGTGCAGCAATGAGCATTTCGATGTTCGCGCTCGGATCGCCGTTGGTGATGGGCGCCAGCGCATGGTGGCCAGCCACATGGATCGGGCTGGGCATCCTTTTCTATGGGGTCATCTACACACTGGTCCACGACGGGCTGGTCCACCAACGCTATTTCCGCTGGGTGCCGAAACGCGGCTATGCGAAGCGGCTGGTCCAGGCACACAAGCTGCATCATGCCACGATCGGCAAGGAAGGCGGTGTCAGCTTCGGTTTCGTCTTTGCGCGCGACCCTGTGCGGCTAAAGGCCGAACTCAAGGCTCAACGCGAGGCAGGAATTGCCATGGTTCGCGAAGCCGAGATCGGCTGAATCAGGGGCCGACCGCGCGCCGATACAGGTGCCAGGTTGCGTGGCCGAGCACCGGCAGCACGACGAGCAGTCCCAGGAATAAAGGGATCATCGCGATAAACAGCGCCACTGCGATCCACGCCGCCCAAGCCAGCATAACGAAGGTGTTGGTGCGCACTGTGGCGAGGCTCATGATGATCGCGGTGAGGAAGTCGACTTCGCGGTCGACCAGCATCGGCAGGCTGATCACGGTGATCGAATAGAAGGCCAGTGCCATCAGCGCGCCTAACGCGCTCCCGACCACCAGCATCATCATTCCCGCTTGCGTCTGGAACAGCTCGAGCGATTCAGAGCCGATCCCGGATTCCGCCAGGAAAATCGCAAAAATGCCGTGCGCCACCATCAGCCAGAAGCCGAAGGCCACGAACACGATCACGCCCATGCTCAGGATCTGTTCGTCGCCGCGCCCGCGCAACGCACCAAGCACGGCGCTCCAACTCATCGGCAGCCCCGCCTCGCGGCGCCTGCTGACTTCATAGAGCCCGACTGCGACGAATGGCGCGATCAGCGGGAAACCGGCGGCCGCCGGGATCAGCCAGGCGGCCTCGCCCCAAGTGAAGAGCGCGTAACAGACGAATAGGCCAGCCCCGACATAGATGCCCGCGAAGAACAGGCCGAAGGCGGGCTGCGCTATAAAATCGTGCCAGCCGGCGGCGAGCGCGGCCCGAAGGTCGGCGAGTTCGAGATTGCTTGCCACGGTCGCGGGTGCGACAGGGGCCTGGCCCGTCATGCCCATGCGAGTTTCTCCCCTACCCTGCATGAATGCGTGAGCGGGAAGGTGCATCAACTCTCCGGAACCATCAAGTCCTTGCGATTCAAGTGGCTGGACGGCGGCCGCCCTATTCGTTGCGGGTCGCGATCCAGCTGCCCGCGACCACCAGGATCGCGATAGAAATCAAGTACCACGGGTGGCCCAGCGTGGCCCAGGTGAAGACCACGCCCGCCGACATTGCGGTTATTGCTGCCAGCTTGGCCGGGCGCGCAATCGCGCGGCGTTCTTGCCAGTCCTTAACCTGCGGGCCCCAATAGGGGTGGTCGAGGATCCTCTGTTCCCACGCCGGGTTGCTCCGCGCGAAGCAGAACACTGCGACCAGTAGGAAAGGGACGGTGGGCATGATCGGCAGGAACGCACCCAGCGCTGCCAGCCCCACTGCGATGATGCCCCCCGCCGCGTAAAGCGGGCGCATGTCAGCCCTCCTGCCTAAGCATTGGCGAGCCGTGCGGCATGTTCGCAGACCAGCGCGATCATGTTGGGCACGCCCTGTGTGCGGTTGGACGACAGCTGGTTGCGCAGGTCGAAAGGCTCAAGCGCGGCGGTGACGTCCATTGCGGCGATCTCGCGGGCCGGCTTGTCCTGAACCGCAGCAATTACCAGCGCCACGATTCCTTTTGTGATCGCGGCATTGCTGTCAGCCAGGAAATGCAGGCGGCCTTCGCTTTCGGTGGGGTATACCCACACGCTTGCCGAACAGCCGCGCACCAGCGTGGCATCGGTCTTGAGCGCATCGGGCATGGGATCGAGCGTACGGCCGAGTTCGATCAAAAGGCGATAACGTTCATCGCCTTCAAGAAACTCGTATTCTTCGTAAATGTCGGAGAGGCTGCGCATGCGGGGGCATCTAGGCGCTTTGGCTCACAAATCCACCCCGCTTGCGATCGCTTCCAGCTTCTTGATGCGTTCCTTGAGGTCGGCAATCTCGATCCGGGCGGCGCTGTTGCCTACACCGGCTTCGATTTCGCGCGGATTTGCATCGAGCTCGCGCTGCTTGAGTGCCAGCCAGCCCTGCCATGCCTTGAGCAAGGCGAAGGCGACCACGCACAGGCCCACCAGCGACGCGGCGGCGATGATCAGTGTCGGTTCGAACATTTCCCTCATGTCCTCCTTGAACCTGCGGCTTAATTGGCCTGCCCGTCACGCAGGGCTTCGATTTCGGCGGCTATCCGCCGCGTTTCCTGCGCGTTGATCGAATTGCCATCGGTGGCGATCCGCTCAAGCACCTTGATGCGCTCGCGCAAATCGTCGACTTCGCGCTCCAGCTGCTTTTCGCGTGCGCTGGGCAAGAGTGGTTGGTCCTGCTCGTCGCGACGAAGACGTCGGCTGCCGACGTGGCGCGCGCGCAGGACGCGGGACATCGCCACGATCAGCACGATCAGGACGATTGCCGACCACATGCTCATTGCACCTTGCCTTCGTCACGCAGGCGCTCGATCTCATGGGTCAGTTGATAGCCGCTGTCGGTCACGATGCGTTCGACATTGGCGAGCCGGTCCTTCATCGAGCCGAGTTCAGCGCGCAGCTGGGCATTTTCCTGGCTGATGAGCCTGACGCGCTCGACCGCATCCTCATTCTTCTGCGGGTAAACAGCCTTGCCCCAGCTGTTCTCCAGCGGATAGCCGTACTTCACCCTGATCCAGGTGTTGATGACCCACGCGAACGACATAGCGACTACGCCAATGCCCATCACTGCGGGAGTGATCACTCCAAAATCCATCATGCCTTCTCCCTGTTCCGATCGAGGCTCAGCGGTACGCCTGCATCGGCTTCGTCTACCCGGCGCGTATCGCGCAGCGCTTCGATCTGGGTTGCTATGTCATAGCCGCGGTCGGTGACGATGCGTTCGAGCACCTGCACCCGATCTTCGAGCCGTTGGACCTGGCTGGCGTATTGTGCTGCCCGTTCCGCAGTGTTCTGGGCGGTCGTGTCGATTTGCAGCCGGGCGATCTTTTCCTTGTGCTTGGTCCAGACGCCCATGATCGCGATGCTGCAACCCATGAAGATTGCGACGACCGGGATCATGGCTCCTACAACTCCAGCGTCCATTTCCTATCCCTCCCTTGCAATCCTTAGCGCAGGCGCTCGATTTCGGCGGTGAGGCGCGGGTTGCTGCTGACGTAATAGGTTTCGACATCGGCCAGCCGCCGGTCGACATCGCGGAAGCGGGCGCGGATTTCACGGGCGGTGCGCTGCGGGCTCTGCCGTACGCGCTGCCAGTACTGCTGTTCCTCCCGGTCGACATAGAGGTGCGGCGGCTTCTTGCTCAGTACCAGGCCGGCTACGAAATAGGCGGGTAGCAGGATCGGAGCGACCGTGAACAGCAGCAGCAGGAAGCCGAGCCGCACCCACAGCGCGTTCACACCGGTATAATCAGCGATCCCGGCGCAAACACCCATCAGCTTGGCATTGTGCTTGTCGCGATACAGCGTCGTGCGGGGGCTGTTCATTTCGAGCTTCCTTTCTTCTCGGCGAGCAGGTTCTCAAGCTCGCGCAGCTGCTGGTTGTCGATTTCGCGGTCATGGCTGAGCCGGGCCGGCTGGAAATCGGGGTTTTCGCTGGCGACTAGTCGCTCGACCGTGTCCATCCGTTCGTCGAGGCGCTTGGCGAGCTGGTACAACTCTTCCAGCAGCACTTCGTCATCGGCGGTGATGGTCGCGGCGGTTTTCCAGCGAGTGATGTAGTGCAGGATGATCCAGGGAAGTCCGACGAACAGCGTCGTCATAACGATGACAAGATCCATATCCACGGTATCAGTCCTCCTTGCTCGCGCCGTCCTTGCCCAGCGCACGTTTCATTTCTTCGAGTTCTTCGTCGATCTTGTCCGAGCCCGCGAGTGCGGCGATCTCGTCTGCCAGCGAAGGCGTGCCCGACTGGTCGGCGATCCGCAGCGCTTCGGCACGGCCTTCGGCATAATCGACCCGGCGTTCGAGCTGGTCGAAACGGGCTAGCGCTTCATCAGTGCGCTCAGTGCTCATCAGCGTGCGCAGCTTGACGCGGTTTTCGGCACTTTCGAGGCGGGCGGCGATCGCGGTCTGGCGGCTGCGGGCTTCGCGCAGGCGATGCTGCAGCTTCTGGATGTCTTCTTCATAGGCACGCAGCGCGTCGTCGAGCACGGCGATTTCCTGCTTGAGCTGGTCGGCCATGTCGCCGGCCTTCTTCTTCTCGACCAGCGCGGCACGGGCCAGGTCTTCGCGGTCCTTGCTGAGCGCCAGCTGCGCCTTTTCGCCCCAATCGGCCTGGAGCCGGTCAAGCTTGACGACGTGGCGATGCATTTCCTTCTGGTCGGCGATCGTGCGGGCGGCGCTCGCGCGAACTTCCACCAGCGTCTCCTCCATCTCGAGGATGATCATGCGGATCATCTTGGCCGGGTCATCGGCCTTGTCGAGCATGTCGTTGAAGTTGGCGGCGATGATGTCGCGGGTCCGGCTGAAAATGCCCATGAAGGCTACTCCGTTGAAGAAATTCGTGTCGTCGTTCGAGCGCGTGTTCGACTGGGTCGGGGTCGGGCTCTGCCGCAGGCGCTCAATCTCGGCATCGAGCCGCGAACGCCGCTGGGGGCGTTCGGGCGAAAGGTGTTGGGCCGGAGCATTGGCGCCGCGACTGGAATTGGCGCCATCGGGGTTGCTCGCGGGGGGGACTGAGCGCTCCGGCCCGAACGGGGAATTTTCAGGTGGCTTGGTCATGCCATCTCGACCAGCACGCTCTGGTCGCCAGTAGTGGCGGCGAAAGCGGGCGTTGCATGCATCTGCGTGCTGAGAGCGACGAAAGCGACCATCGCTGCGATGCTCGCCAGCGCAGCCTGTCCCAGCTTGGTCTGGAAGAAGCGGCGATCGTACATGGTTCATAACCTCCCTTGTGGTACCCTCGTGGTACGTCCATCGAACAGCAAAGGGCGTGCCAAACCGAAAAAGGAACGAAATTACAGATAGTTATGAATTTTCTCTGAGTGCCGCGTTGGTTTCGATTGCCAAAGTTTGGGAAATTTCACTATAGATTGGGGGATGGAGCGCGAAACCCAGTTTATCGGCCAATCGAGCGCCTTCTTCGACGCGGTAGAGCGCGCCAGCCGCGCTGCGCCGATGAGCCGCCCGGTCCTGGTCATCGGAGAGCGCGGGACCGGCAAGGAACTCATCGCCGAACGCCTCCATCGCCTTTCGACTCGTTGGGACGAGCCGCTGGTCACCATGAACTGCGCCGCGCTGCCCGAAACGCTGATCGAGGCCGAGCTTTTCGGGCACGAAGCAGGGGCTTTCACTGGCGCTACCAGAGCGCGCGCGGGAAGGTTCGAGGAAGCCGACAAAGGCACGCTATTTCTCGACGAACTGGGCACACTGTCGATGGCGGCACAGGAGCGGCTTCTGCGCGCGGTCGAATATGGCGAAGTGACGCGGATCGGCTCTTCGCGCCCGATAAGGGTCAATGTGCGGATCGTCGCGGCGACCAATGACGACTTGCCCGCATTGGCGGAGCGGGGCGAATTCCGCGCCGACCTTCTCGACCGGCTGAGCTTCGAAGTGATCACGCTGCCGCCATTGCGCGTACGTGAAGGCGATGTGCCGGTGCTTGCCGACTATTTCGGGCGGCGCATGGCGGCGGAGCTTGAATGGCATGCCTGGCCCGGCTTTGCACCACATGTCCATCGTCAGCTCGACGAATATCAATGGCCCGGCAATGTGCGCGAATTGCGCAATGTGATCGAGCGTGCGGTCTATCGCTGGGACGACCCTTCCGAACCGATCGCGCATGTCCAGTTCGATCCGTTCGATTCCCCGTGGAAGCCGTTCACTCCCAACCATCGCAAGGCGGATGGCGGGACTGCTCCTGCCGCTATGGCAAACGCCAATGGGTCGGCCGGTTCCGGCGCTGTTGCTCTAAGCGAACTCGACGCGGTCGACGATCTGCGTGCTGCGGTCGATGCGCATGAGCGCGCGATCCTGGAGCATGCGCTGGGCAAGCACCGCTGGAACCAGCGCCAGACTGCGAAAGCGCTGTCGCTGAGCTATGACCAGTTGCGCCACGCCATCAAGAAGCATGGCCTGATGCAGGAAGCGGACGACACTTCCGGCTGATTAGTGGCTTCGGCCAATGGTTAGCGACGTGGCCTTTCGACGTTAGGCATGTTCGTCGATCACATCGCTAAGCCAGTTTCCTTCTCCTGAAATTACCGCTGCCCCGGGCATTCAACTCGGCACAATTTCGGGAAGGGGACGGGATGATGTCACACTTATCCATTCGCAAGGCGGGAATTGCAGCCTGTTGCTCTGCTGCAGCGATGATCGGCGCGCCGCTGCTCGCCAATCATTCATGGGGCACATATGCGTGGAACTTCGATGGAGTGAACCCGGTCAGGGCACCGGTAGTCAACAACACGGACTCCGGCTGGAGCGGCTATGTCGAGACCGCGGTGGCCGACTGGAACGCCTCGCCCGCGATCGAGGCTCCGCTCGAATATGGCAACAATTCCTCGTGCAGTTTCGTCACCGGCACGATCCAGGTCTGCAATGGGAACTATGGCGGCAATGGTTGGCTGGGGCTCGCCAGTATCGCCATCTCTGGCGGCAAGATCGTGGCCGGGACCACCAAGCTCAACGATTACTACTTCGACCAGGATCGCTACAACACATACAGCTGGCGGCAACTAGTGACCTGCCAGGAGATCGGCCATGATTACGGGCTGGCACACCAGAACGAGAACTTCGCGACCGACGAGACCACGAGCTGCATGGAATATACCAGCAAGCCGCAGGACAATGAGCACCCCGACTTCCACGACTATGACCAGTTGCTGCTGATCTATCCTGCCGGGGGAGGTTCGCGCGGAGGAGATACCGGCGGCACCGGCGGCGGTGGCAAGGGCAAGGGCGGCGGTGGAGGAGGCGGCGGCAAGGGCAAAAACCGCGTTGTCCTGCCTGCAGTCGGCAACACGCCTTCGACTTGGGGGCGCCCGACCGAATTCCTTCCCAACGGTCGCCCACATGTGTTTGAACGCGAAGCCAGCGGATTAAAGTTCGTCACACATGTCACCTGGGCGCCGGACGAGGCGGGCGATCACGAGCATGACCATTGACCTGCCTTAGATTGATCGGGTCGCGCCGCATTTTGCCCTGAGCGGGAGATTAAGGTATGACCTCTCTGGGGATAGAGGTCGGCGCGTGCCCTGCACAATATGGGCGAACAGGCGGCGATCTCTTCGGCAAGGAAGGGAGTGATCCGATGAAAACCAGGACGAAGCTGGGGATGGTGGCGACCGTGTCGGCAATCGCCATGCTAGCGACCGTTGCGGATGCGCGGCATCAATGGCGCAAATATGAATGGGCCTATGATGGCACTGAAATAGATGCTCCGGTCATCGACAATACAAGCGGCGGCGGCTGGTCAACCCGCGTGGCAAAGGCCGTCAACGATTGGAACAAGTCCAGCCGGATCGAAGCCCAAATTCCTGTGCCGAAAGGAACCAATACCAACTGCAATTTCGTGCTTGGCCAGATCCAAGTCTGCAATGCAGACTATGGATCCACCGGTTGGTTGGGCATCGCCAGCATTTCGATCAATGGAAACGAGATCATCGCGGGCTACACCAAGCTGAATGATTACTATTTCAATCAGCCAAGCTACAACACCGAAGACTGGAAGCAGCTCGTCACCTGCCAGGAAATTGGCCATGATTATGGCCTCGCGCACCAGAACGAGAATTTCATGACCGACGCCACGGCGTCGTGCATGGAATATACCAGTTGGCCTGAAGGCAATACGACCCCCGATCAGCACGACTATGACCAGCTTGAAGCGATGTACACAGTCAGCGATGGCACGACAGGCGGAGGTGGGAAGGGCGGCAAGCCCGGCGGTAAACCGGCAACACTTCCCAGCGTTGGCAACACGCCTGATAGCTGGGGCAATCCGATCGAGTTCCTGCCGAATGGCAAGCCGCATGTGTATGAGCGCCAGTTCAAAAGCTACCGCGTTATTACGCATGTGACCTGGACGATCGAGGCGGCAGCCGAGCAGGGCGATCATCACGATTCTGGCCCTCGCCAACACAGCGGCGATCGCCACTTCGATTTCTGACTGCCTCGACAGCAAACTGAAGTGCGAAGGGCTCGGCACAATTGCCGGGCCCTTTGCTTTGGCGCTTGCGTTTTCCCCTTCGCGCTCCTATCTGGCCGTCATCCCGACATTGTCAAACAAGGTTTGGATGCTGGCGCCGCGAGGGGCCGGCCCGAAACGCCTTTGCAGTCAATGTCATGCAGGAATGGAGACCACGTGGCGGATATCGCGCGCCTTACGGAGATCATCGAGCCCGAAGCGAAAGCTCTCGGCTTCGATCTCGTACGCGTGAAGATGATGCCGTCGGAGGCCGGTGACGGCGGCATGGCGTTGCAGATCATGGCCGAGGATCCCGCGACCGGCCAGTTGATCATCGACCAGTGTGCCGCGCTGTCGCGCCGCGTGTCGGACGTGATCGACGCGGCGGAAGAACGTGGCGAAGTTCTGATCGAAGGGGCCTATCACCTCGAAGTCAGTTCGCCGGGAATCGACCGCCCGCTGACCCGGCCGAAGGACTTTGCCAACTGGGCCGGGCACGAAGCCAAGCTCAGCATGGACAAGGCCTGGGACGGCCAGCGTAGCCTGCGGGGCATCCTGCGTGGTATAGAGGGGGAAACCGTCACTCTCGAAGACCGCAAGGCAGGCGCAATTTCCGTGCCGCTCGGCATGATACATTCGGCAAAGCTGGTCTTGACCGACGAGCTGATTGCCGCCACCCGCCCGCTCGATACGAGCGGTGCTGAAGACATCGTTGAAGAAGAAGAGGCTGAAGACTGATGGCCACTGCAATTTCCGCCAACAAGGCCGAGCTGCTCGCGATTGCGAACTCGGTTGCTTCGGAAAAGATGATCGACAAGTCGATCGTGATCGAAGCAATGGAAGAAGCGATCCAGAAGGCGGCGCGCTCCCGCTACGGTGCGGAGAACGACATTCGCGCCAAGCTTGATCCGCAGACCGGCGACCTGCGCCTGTGGCGCGTCGTCGAAGTGGTCGAGGAAGTGGACGATTACTTTAAGCAAATCGACCTGAAGCAGGCGCAGAAGCTCGACAAGGATGCCAAGGTCGGTGACTTCATCGTCGACCCGCTGCCCCCGGTCGACCTTGGCCGCATCGATGCGCAGAGCGCGAAGCAGGTGATCTTCCAGAAGGTCCGCGATGCCGAACGTGAACGTCAGTACGAAGAATTCAAGGATCGTGCCGGCGAGATCATCACTGGCGTGATCAAGTCGGTCGAATTCGGTCACGTGATCGTCAACCTCGGTCGCGCCGAGGGCGTGATCCGTCGCGACCAGCAGATCCCGCGCGAAGCGGCCCGCGTTGGCGAGCGTGTGCGCGCGCTGATCACCAAGGTCGAGCGCAACAATCGCGGCCAGCAGATCTTCCTCAGCCGCGCACACCCTGACTTCATGAAGAAGCTGTTCGCGCAGGAAGTGCCCGAAATCTACGACGGCATCATCGAGATCAAGGCCGCCGCCCGCGATCCGGGCAGCCGCGCCAAGATCGGCGTGATCAGCCACGACAGCTCGATCGATCCTGTCGGCGCTTGCGTCGGCATGAAGGGCAGCCGCGTGCAGGCGGTGGTGCAGGAACTGCAGGGCGAAAAGATCGACATCATCCCCTGGAGCCAGGACACCGCCACTTTCGTCGTCAACGCGCTGCAGCCGGCCACGGTCAGCCGCGTCGTGCTCGACGAGGAAGACGGCCGCATCGAAGTCGTTGTGCCCGATGACCAGCTGAGCCTGGCGATCGGCCGCCGCGGCCAGAACGTGCGTCTCGCCAGCCAACTCACCGGTCACCAGATCGACATCATGACCGAGGAGGAAGCTAGCGAGAAGCGGCAGTCGGAATTCGCCGAGCGCTCGAAGATGTTCGAGGAAGAACTCGACGTCGACGAAACTCTCTCGCAGCTGCTGGTGGCCGAAGGCTTCGCCGATCTCGAGGAAGTCGCCTATGTCGAACTCGAGGAACTGGCTTCGATCGAAGGTTTCGACGAGGAACTGGCCGAAGAACTGCAGAACCGCGCCAAGGAAGCGCTCGAACGCCATGAGGAAACCGCGCGCGCCGAACGCCGCGAACTGGGCGTCGAAGACGATCTGGCCGAAATGCCGCACCTCACCGAAGGCATGCTGGTGACGCTGGGCAAGGCCGGCATCAAGACGCTCGACGATCTGGCGGATCTCTCGACCGACGAGCTGATCGCGAAGAAGCGCGAAGCGCCTCGCCGTCGCGGCAATGCCGATGGCCCGCCGATGCGGCGCCCCTCGGTGCGCGAGCAGGACAAGGGCGGTGTGCTGGGCGAATACGGCCTGACCGAAGAGCAGGGCAACGAGATCATCATGGCTGCCCGCGCGCACTGGTTCGAAGACGAAGAGGAAGCGGCGCCCGTCGCGACCCAAGAGGCACCAACTCAGGAGGCCGCCGATGCGGACTCCGAACAATGAGCGCCTGACGTCCGACATCGCTGACGCGCCCAAGGCACGGAACGCTTCCGAGCCTGCAAAGTCCTGCGCCGAACGCCGCTGTATCCTTTCGGGAGAGCATGGCGCGCGCGATTCGCTGCTGCGACTCGCGATCTCGCCCGCAGACAGCGCGGGTACGTGCCACGTACTTCCGGATCCGAATGCCAAAGCGCCCGGACGCGGTGCATGGATCGGCGTTTCGCGCGCCGAGCTTGAGACGGCGCTGGCCAAGGGGCGTTTGAAGGGCGCGCTGTCACGGGCCTTCAAGGGTGTACAGCTGGAGATTCCAGCTGACCTGCCTGAACTTGTGTCGCGGGCGCTGACACTTGCGCTGACCCAGCGGCTGGGGCTCGAATTGCGCGCCGGGCACGTTGTGCTCGGCGGCGAACGCATCGCCGAACAGGCGCGGCAGGGGCGGCTCGCACTGCTGCTTCACGCTGCCGACGCCAGCGAGGACGGGCGCAAGAAGCTCGACCAGGCATGGCGGGTAGGCCGCGATGCGGAGGGAAGCGGCGAGCGTGGCATCGTGTTGCCACTGGACCGGGCGGCTTTGTCTGTGGCATTGGGCCGCGACAATGTCGTCCACCTGGCACTGAACAACAGTGCCGCAGCGGAGCGGGTCCAGGGAGCTCTGGCACGCCTGCTGCATTATTCGGGGGGCAATCGGCCCGCCTTGGGCAATGGAGACCTGGCATCATCGGGTTGCCAGGACGAACAATTGAACGCGTGAAGGACGTACGAGCTAGATGAGCGACGAAGACAACAAACCTGCCCGTAAACCGCTTGGCCTCAAGCGGAACGTGGATGCTGGTGAGGTCAAACAGACCTTCAGCCACGGCCGCACCAACAAGGTGGTGGTCGAGGTGAAGCAGCGTCGCCGCCTGGTTGGCAAGCCTGGCGAAGTGGCACCTCCCCCGCCGCCGCCACCTCCTCCGCCTCCGGCGCCGGTCGCCGCTGCACCTAAGCCTGCACCCAAGAAGGCCGTCTCGGCTTCGGAAACCCCGCAGGAACGAGTTGCGCGCCTTCAGCGCGAGGCCGAGGAAGAACGCCTGCGGCTGACGGAAGAAAACCGCAAGCGCGAGGAAGAGGAAGCTCGTCGTTCGGCCGAGGAAGAGAAGCGCCGTGCCGAAGAGAACCGCAAGGCTGAGGAAGAGGCCGCCAAGCGGCGCGCCGAACAGGCCGAAGCAACCGTAGAGGAAGCGCTTGAGCCTGCTGAAGCGGATGACGAATCCACGCCCACGCCTGCGCCGCGCAAGTTTACTCCGGTCGAACGGCCCGAGGCGAAGCGACCTGAAAAGGTCGAGGTCAAGAAGAAGAAGGACGACAAGCCCGCTCGCCACGAACGCGGCGATCGCGGCGGCGACAAGCGCCGTTCGGGCAAGTTGACCGTCACCCGTGCACTCAATGACGACGAGGGCCGTCGCGCCCGTTCGCTCGCCGCGCTGAAGCGCGCCCGCGAGAAGGAACGCCGCTTGCATGGCGGTCCGTCCGCGCCGCGTGAAAAGCAGGTGCGCGACGTCGTCGTGCCGGAAGCGATCACTGTGCAGGAACTCGCCAACCGCATGGCCGAGAAGGGCGCCGACCTGGTGAAGGCGCTGTTCAACATGGGCATGATGGTCACCGTCAACCAGACGATCGACCAGGACACCGCAGAGCTGCTAGTCGAGGAATTCGGCCATAACATCACCCGCGTTTCGGAAAGCGATGTCGATATCGATACGTCGGTCGACGTCGATGCCGACGAAACGCTGAAGTCGCGCCCGCCGGTCGTTACGATCATGGGCCATGTCGACCACGGCAAGACCAGCCTGCTCGATGCGCTGCGCGGTACCGATGTGGTGAAGGGCGAGGCCGGCGGCATCACCCAGCACATTGGCGCATACCAGATCACGACCAAGGGCAAGGACAAGGTCACTTTCCTTGATACGCCCGGCCACGCCGCGTTCACCGAAATGCGCGCGCGCGGCGCCAATGTCACCGACATCGTGGTGCTGGTGGTCGCAGGCGACGATGCGATCATGCCGCAGACGATTGAGGCCATCAATCACACCAAGGCCGCTGGCGTGCCGATGATCGTGGCGATCACCAAGGCCGACAAGCCGGAGTACAACGCACAGAAGGTGCGCGAACGCCTGCTCGAACATGAAGTGATCGTGGAAGAAATGTCGGGCGACGTGCAGGATGTCGAAGTCTCGGCCAAGACCGGCGCGGGTCTCGACGATCTGATCGAGAAGATCCTGCTCCAGGCCGAATTGCTCGAACTCAAGGCGAACCCCGATCGCGACGCCGAGGGCACGGTGATCGAAGCCCAGCTCGACAAGGGCCGCGGCCCGGTCGCCACTGTGCTCGTCACGCGTGGCACGCTCAAGCGCGGCGATACCTTCGTGGTTGGCACCGAAAGCGGCCGTGTGCGCGCGCTGATCGACGACAAGGGCAAGCAGGTGAAGGAAGCTGGTCCGGCCGTTCCGGTCGAGGTCCTCGGCCTTGGCGGCGTGCCGATGGCCGGAGACCAGCTGACCGTGGTCGAGAACGAACAGCGTGCCCGCGAGGTCGCTGCCTTCCGCCAGCAGAAGGCGACCGAGAAGCGCACTACGCTCGCCCCGACCAATTTCGACACGATGTTCTCGAACCTCAAGAGCGACGTGATCGAATTCCCGGTGGTGGTGAAGGCCGACGTGCAAGGCTCTGTGGAAGCGATCGTCAACGCGCTGCACAATCTCTCGAACGACGAGATCAAGGTGCGTGTGCTGCATGCAGGCGTCGGTGCGATTACCGAAAGCGACGTCACGCTGGCTTCGGCATCGAATGCGCCGATCATCGGCTTCAACGTGCGTCCCAATCCCAAGGCGCGCCAACTGGTCGAACGCGAGAAGGTGCGGATGATGTATTACGATGTCATCTATCACCTGACCGAAGAGATCGCGAAGGAAATGGCGGGCGAACTCGGTCCGGAGCGGATCGAAACGGTCGTCGGTCGTGCCGAAGTCAAGCAGGTGTTCCCTGCGGGCAAGAAGGACAAGGCTGCCGGCCTGCTGGTGCTCGACGGGGTCATCCGCAAGGGGCTGCACGCACGCCTTACGCGCGAAGATGTCATCGTGTCGAAGACCACGATTGCGTCGCTGCGGCGCTTCAAGGACGATGTGGACGAAGTTCGCGCCGGCCTCGAATGCGGCGTCGTGCTGAGTGACACCAACGACATCAAGGCAGGCGACAACCTCGAAGTGTTCGAAGTCGAGGAGCGTGAGCGGACCCTGTGAGCGAAGCCGCCCACACCCAGCGCCACGCGCTTAACGCCGCCCATGCAGAATTGCTGGGTGTCGAGTTCGACAGCTTCGATCGGGAGCGCGAGGAAATCACCTTGCGCTTCCGCGCACCTGACAGCTTCATCACTCCGCGCGGCAGCGTGCAGGGTGGGCTGATCGCCGAGTTTCTCGACGAAGTTATGGGCTGGGCGCATGTCTGGGCGACCGATCATGCAGAAGCCCCGCTCAATCTCGACATCAACATGACCATCCTCAAGCCGGTTCTCGCCGGCGCGCTGGTGGGCAAGGGCAGGGTAATCCGGCGAGGGCGGCGCGCGATCTTCCTGGAAGGCGAGCTGTTCGATCCGGCCGGAACGCTGCTCGCCCGTGCGACCAGCACCGCCATCCCGACGCCGCGACCCGGGAGCTAGGCTATGGCGCGTCAGCAATTCACGCCTGAACAACACTCGGTCCGTGTGCTTAAGGTGGGCGAGCGGGTGCGGCACATCCTTTCCGAATTGCTCGCACGGCAGGAAGTGCATGACGAACGCGTTTCGGCCGCCAATATCGCGGTCACTGAAGTGCGCATGAATCCCGACCTGCGGAATGCGACAGCCTATGTGAAGCCGCTGCTGGGCAAGGATGAAAGCGAGATCGTCACCGCGCTGCGGCAGAACACAGCCTATCTCCAGCGCGAAGTGGCGAAACGGTTGGGGCTCAAGTTTGCACCCAAGCTGAAATTCCGCACCGACGAGAGTTTCGACGAAGCTGACCGGATCGAGCGCCTTCTGAACGATCCGAAGGTTGCACGCGACCTGGACGGGGACGACGATTAGGAAGCTGGGCTAAGCCCGGGGCACCATCCGTGCCTTGAGCTGGATATTGACCCACTTGCCCACGATCAGGCCGTAGGACCGCATCCCGAAATCATAGCGATTGATCTTTGTCTCTCCGGTCAGCGTGATCGCTTCGCCCGGCAGGGTTTGTGCCGGTGGATGATCGAACACGACCTGCAAAGTTACCGGCTGGGTCACGCCGCGCACAGTCAGTTCGCCCTTTACGCTGCCAGTGGTGGGCGAAGTGAAGGCAATCTGGCGACCGACGAAGTGCACTGCGGGGTATTTCTCCACCCAGAAGAATTTCTCCCCCTTGAGTCGGCCAAGCGT
Source organism: Altererythrobacter litoralis (assembly GCF_036324225.1). Taxonomy (NCBI): domain Bacteria; kingdom Pseudomonadati; phylum Pseudomonadota; class Alphaproteobacteria; order Sphingomonadales; family Erythrobacteraceae; genus Altererythrobacter; species Altererythrobacter litoralis. The sequence continues at coordinate 97,030 of NZ_JAZDQV010000003.1, read as the reverse complement.
CAACTGGTCGGGCGCGGTGAGGGCCCGTGCGTCGATCGTCACATCGAGCGAGATGTCTTGCGGACGGGCATGGTCGAGCCGGATCGAGCCCGAAACTGACGGGAAACCCGCGCTCTTGCTGCCAATCCCGAAGAAAGGCACCTTTGCCGAAAGGCTGCTCGCGGCGCCATCAACGGCATAAAGCTGTCCTGCGGGCGCAGCCGCACCCAGCAGCATGGCGGCCAGCAGGGCCATGAGGGTGCGGGCCATGATCATGCTTGGATCATACGCCTTTCCCGGGGTGATCCGCAATCAGCTTGCGGCGAATGGCGCGGGGCCTGGGGCAGCAAGCGGCTGGACCGTGCGACCTCTATCGCGAGGATTGACGAAAGCGGCCTTCGCGCTCGATAGTCGAGCGAATGGGAAGGGGGCCTGAATGACTTTCGAGCGCATCCGATACGAGCAGCCGGCGCCCGGTGTGGCGCGGATCATGCTGGCACGAGCCGACAAGGCAAACGCCCAGGACAAAGCGATGCTCTACGAAATCGATGCAGCGCTTTCGCAGGCTGCGCGCGATGACGCGATCCGATGCATCGTGATCGGGGCCGATGGAAAGAACTTCTCATCGGGCCACGATTTGAAGGACGAAAGTTCGCTCGCCGAGTTTCCAACGGTGACGCAATGGGCGCAATTCGGCGATCCGGGGCAGGCGGGCCAGATGAACGCCGAACATGAGATGTACTTCGGGCTTTGCATGCGCTGGCGGAACTTGCCCAAGCCCACGATCGTGCAGGTGCATGGCCGGTGCATGGCGGGCGGCCTGATGCTGGTTTGGCCGTTCGATATCGTTATCGCCGCTGACGATTCCGTGTTCTCTGATCCGACAGTCGGCTTTGGCGTGAACGGCGTCGAATATTTCGCGCATGTGTGGGAACTGGGCCATCGCAAGGCCAAGGAATTGCTGTTTACCGGCGGCGATCTGAATGCCGAAGACGCGCTTCGGCTCGGTATGGTCAATCACGTCGTGCCCAAATCGGACCTTGAGGCCTTCACGCTGGCGATGGCGGAACGCATCGGAAACCGCCCGATGATGGGGCTGCGGCTGGCGAAGCTCGCCTGCAACCAAAGCCTCGACGCCCAGGGTTATTCCGCAGCGCTAGGCGCGGCGATGGGCTGGCAGCAGCTGGGGCATGCTAATGCCCGCCTCCTGCATGGATCTCCGGTCGATCCGGCAGGGGCGAGGCTTATCAGGGACGACTTCAGCGGCGAGAGCTAGCTGGTAACTGCTGCGCCCGCCGCCTCGGCACCCATCGGCAGCGGCGCAAATACTTGCGCGCCCGGCCCCAGCGGCAGGTCCAGCACGACCCAGCCGATCGTCAGCGCCACGCCCACGACCAGCAACCCCACCGAATAGGGCAGCATGGTCGCGGCCAAGCTTCCGAGCCCGAAGTCCTTTTGCCAGCGCTGGCAGAAGATCAGAATCAGCGGGAAATAGACCATCAGCGGGGTGATGATGTTGGTGGCCCCGTCGCCCACGCGATAGGCGGCGGTCGACATTTCCGGCGTGATCCCCAACAGCATCAACATCGGCACCATCACTGGAGCTAGCAGTGCCCATTTGGCGCTGGCCGAACCCACGAACAGGTTGAGCATGCCCGTCAGGACTATGATGCCCGCGAGCAGCGCCCAGGCTGGCAGGCCGGAAGAACGTAGCGCGTCGGCTCCTTCCACCGCCATGATCAGGCCAAGGTTCGACCAGGTGAACATCGCCACGAAATGCGCCGCAGCGAAAGCCAGCACGAGGTAGTAGGCAAGATCCTCCATCGAGCCTGACATCATCTTCACAAGGTCGCGATGGTTGCCGATCGTTCCGGCCGCGCGGCCATAGGCCCATGCGGCGAGCAGGAAGAGCAGGAAGAAGCCGCCGACCAGGCTCTGGTAGAGCGGGGTCAATCGTGCCTCTGGTGTGGCATCCTCATTGATCAGCGGCGTGCCCGGGCCGAAGGTGAAGACCAGCCACAGTCCGACGACCGCCAGCACTGCAAAGCCCGCATTGCGCAAGCCGCGGCGCTCCCCGCCTGTCAGCGGGCGATCGCTCGGTTCGTCGTCCGAGGGGCGACCGGCGCGCGCCGGGTCCCATGTTCCCAAACGCGGCTCGATGATCTTGTCGGTGACATACCAGATCACGGGCAGGAACACCGCGAACATCGCAGCGATGAAGTACCAATTGCCTGCGATATTGGCGGTGAAGTCGCCGAACACCGTTTCGACTGCCGCCTCGGTAATGCCGAACAGCAATGCGTCGAGCTGGCCCGGCAGCAAATTGGCCGAGAATCCGCCCGAAACACCTGCAAATGCCGCCGCAATGCCTGCAATCGGATGGCGGCCCGCAGCGTGGAAGATGATGCCTGCCAGCGGAATCAACACGACATAGGCCGCATCCGCAGCAAGGTTGCCCATCATCCCTACAGCGACGATGATCGGGGTGAGCAGTGCCTTGGGCGCGTCGCGCACGCCTGCGCGCATCGCGGTGCCGAACAGCCCGGCGCGCTCAGCCACGCCTGCACCTAGCATAACCACCAGCACATAGCCCAGCGGGTGAAAATGGGTGAATGTCTTGGGCATTTCGACCCAGAGTTTCTGGATGTTCTCCGCTGCCAGCAGGCTCTTGGCGGCGATCACTTGCGCGGCCCCGGTCTCGGGATCGATCTCGGTCGGGTGCGCGGCGGACCAGCCCAGCAGCGACGCGATGATCGAGATGACGATCAGGCCGCCGATCAGCCAGAAGAACAGAAATACCGGATCGGGCAGCCTGTTGCCGGTGCGCTCGATCCAACCCAAAATGCCGCGCGGTTGCGCAGTCGCCGATTCCCCCATGAAACTCCCCTAAATCTATCCGGTATTCGAACAGGCTCCGGATTGCCGGTGTCTGTATTCTGCCCTGTGAATGGAAAAGTCCCCAGTGCTGGTCTGGTTCCCGCGGCTCGCCTATCACCGGCGAATGGCCAAGCTCTATTTCTATTATGCCAGCATGAACGCGGGGAAAAGCTCTACCCTGCTCCAGGCTGCTTTCAACTATGGCGAGCGCGGAATGCGGGTTTCGCTATGGACTGCTGCGATCGATGACCGCCCGGGCTTCGGTGCGATCAGCAGCCGGATCGGGCTCGCCAGCGATGCGCACCGTTTCTCGCCCGAGACCGACATTCTCGAATGCGTGCTGCAGGAACATACCGAGGGAAGGGTCGACTGCGTGCTGATCGACGAAGCGCAGTTCCTTACCGAAGAGCAAGTCTGGCAATGCGCGCGGCTGGCCGATGAAAACGGTACGCCGGTGGTATGCTATGGCCTGCGTACCGATTTCCAGGGCAAGCTGTTTCCGGGATCGGCGGAATTGCTGGGAATTGCGGATTCGCTCGTCGAGCTAAAGGGCATTTGCCATTGCGGACGCAAGGCGACGATGAACATGCGCGTCGATGAGAGCGGCAAGGCGGTGAAGCATGGCGCGCAGACCGAGATCGGCGGCAATGACCGCTATGTCGCGCTGTGCCGCAAGCATTTCAGCCAGGCTCTGGCGGGCTGACCCGGCGCGCCCTATCTACAGGCGATGACAGAGACGTTCACCCTCGCGCTGGTGCTTATTCCATCGCTGGTTGTCGCGATCGTGTTCCACGAAGTCGCGCATGGCTATGCTGCATTGCTGCTCGGCGACACCACTGCGCGCGATCAGCGGCGGCTGACCTTGAATCCGATCAGGCATGTCGATCCCGTAGGCACACTGCTGGTGCCGGGCAGCCTCGCACTGATGGGCGCGCCGGTCTTCGGATGGGCCAAGCCCGTGCCGGTACGGCAGGATCGGCTCGACAATCCGCGCTATGGCATGATGGCAGTGGCTGCCGCAGGGCCGGGCACCAATTTCGTGCTGGCTGCGCTAGGTGCGGTCGCGCTGGGTTTGCTGGCGCCCACGCTTGCACCAGCGTTGGGTGAGCACCCGCCGTTGCTTGCACAAGGCCTGTTCTATTTCATCCTGATCAATGTCTTCCTTGGCATGTTCAACCTGCTGCCTATCCCGCCTTTCGACGGGTCGCACATCGTGGAAGGTCTGTTGCCGCGCCGATATGTGCACCTCTACGCGCGGCTGCGGCCCTATGGCATGCTGCTGTTCGTGGCGCTGGTCGCGGTGACGTGGTTCGCGCCGCAATGGGGCGTGCTGGAGAACACGATTGGCCCGCCGGTGAATTGGGCGCTTGAGAAATATTTGCACCTCGCCAGCGCCGTCTCGGGCAAGTGATGCCGCACGGCTGGCTGATCCTGGACAAGCCCCGAGGGCTAGGCTCGACTCAGGCGGTCGGCATGGTCAAGCGGGTGCTGCGCCAGGGTGGTCATGGCAAGGCCAAGGTCGGCCATGGCGGAACGCTCGACGCGCTTGCAGAGGGCGTGCTGCCGATCGCGCTGGGCGAAGCGACCAAGCTGGCCGGGCGGATGCTCGATGCGAGCAAGATCTACGATTTCACGATCCGCTTTGGCGAGGAGACCGACACGCTCGATACCGAGGGTCAGGTTGTGGCGACCAGCGATGTGATGCCTTCGCGGGTCGAGGTCGAAGCTATCCTGCCGCGCTTCACCGGCCCGATCGAGCAGGCCCCGCCCGCCTATTCCGCGATCAAGGTTGAGGGCAAGCGCGCCTATGATTTGGCGCGTGCGGGCGAAGAAGTGGAAATGAAGACCCGCGCGGTAACGATCCATTCGCTCGAACTGGTCGAAGCCGATGCGGGTTCGGCAACCCTGCGAGCTCATGTCTCGAAAGGCACCTATATCCGCTCGCTGGCGCGGGATATCGCCCACGCCCTTGGAACGGTCGGTCATGTCACCTATCTCAGGCGCACCAAGGCCGGTCCGTTCCTTCAGGAATCGGCGATTTCGCTGGACAAGCTGGAGGAAATCGCTAAGGGCGCGAGCCTTCAAGACCTCCTCCTGCCGCTCGAGGCGGGGCTGGACGACATCCCGGCCTTGCAACTCGATTCCGTTAGCGCGCAGGCGGTCCGCCAGGGCCGGGTGCTTACGGAGATGCCCCAAAGCGACGGGCTCTATCTGGCAAGGCTGGGCAATGTACCGGTGGCGCTGATGGAACTCACCGCTGGCACGGCCAAGGTCGTCAGGGGTTTCAACCTGCCAGATGTCGCTGAGTAAGAGAGAACAGACATGTCGGTTACCGCCGAAAAGAAGCAAGAGATCATCAAGGACAACGCCCGCGACAACAAGGACACGGGCAGCCCCGAAGTGCAGGTCGCGATCCTCACCGAGCGCATCCGCAACCTCACCGATCACTTCAAGGATCATCATAAGGACAACCACTCGCGTCGTGGCCTGCTGATGATGGTCAACAAGCGTCGCACCCTGCTCGCCTATCTCAAGAAGAAGGACGTTGAGCGGTACAACGCACTGATCCAGAAGCTGGGTCTTCGTAAGTAAGAGTTTCTCGAAGGGCGGCTCACAAGGCCGCCCTTCGTCTATTCGGGAAGATCGCACGAAAAGTTGAACCCGGTTTCGGGTTCGCGATCGGACCAACAAGCGGCCATCCTTCGCAATTCGGTGAAGGGGCCCCGGGGCATGAAAGGCCCCACACCGGACCGGGACGGCTTGCCCGGAAATGCAGGCCCCGCGCGGCAATATGGCCCCGCGGGTTCAAGAAGGAAAATCAATGTTCGACACGAAAACCGTATCGCTGGAGTGGGGCGGAAAAACCCTCACTCTGGAAACCGGCCGCATTGCCCGCCAAGCTGATGGCGCTGTGCTGGCCACCTATGGCGAAACCGTGGTGCTGTGCGCCGTGACCGCCGCCAAGAGCGTCAAGGAAGGCCAGGACTTCTTCCCGCTCACCGTCCACTACCAGGAAAAATTCTCGTCGGCCGGCCGGATCCCCGGTGGCTTCTTCAAGCGCGAACGCGGCGCGACCGAAAAGGAAACGCTGACCAGCCGCCTGATCGACCGCCCCGTGCGTCCGCTTTTCCCCGAAGGTTTCTACAACGAAATCAACGTTATCGCGCAGGTCTTCAGCTATGATGGCGAGTGCGAGCCCGATGTGCTGGCGATGATCGCCGCTTCGGCTGCGCTGACCATTTCGGGCGTGCCCTTCATGGGCCCGATCGGTGCCTGCCGCGTCGGCTTCGTCAATGGCGAATACGTGCTCAACCCGAAGCAGACGACCTCGCTTTCCGACGATGGCCGTCTCGACCTCGTCGTCGCCGCCACGCATGACGCGGTGATGATGGTCGAATCCGAAGCCAAGGAGCTCACTGAGCAGGAAATGCTCGGTGCGGTTGCCTTCGCCCACGACAACATTCGTCCGGTGGTCAAGGCGATCATCGAGCTGGCCGAAAAGGCTGCGAAGGATCCGTGGGAAGTCGCTTCGCAGGATGGCAACGATGACATGAAGTCGGCGATCAAGGCCATGATCGGCAGCGATATCGCTGCCGCCTACAAGCTGACCGACAAGTCGGCCCGTTCGGACGCGCTCAACGCCGCCCGTGACAAGGTCAAGGCGCATTACGCTTCGGAAGAATTCGACGGCCAGCAGCGCATGACCGCGATCAAGCTGACCAAGAAGCTCGAAGCCGAAATCGTCCGCGGCGCCATCCTGAAGGACGGCACCCGCATCGACGGCCGCAAGCTCGACCAGGTTCGCCCGATCGAAGCCATGGTCGGCGTGTTGCCGCGCGCTCACGGTTCGTCGCTGTTCACTCGCGGCGAGACCCAGGCGCTGTGCTCGACCACGCTCGGCACCAAGGACGCCGAGCAGATGATCGACGGCCTCGAAGGGCTGAGCTACGAACGCTTCATGCTGCACTACAACTTCCCGCCCTATTCGGTCGGTGAAGTGGGCCGCTTTGGCGCGCCGTCGCGTCGCGACACCGGACACGGCAAGCTGGCATGGCGCGCGCTGCACAATGTGCTGCCGAGCCATGAAGACTTCCCCTACACGATCCGCGTCTTGTCGGACATCACCGAGTCCAACGGCTCGAGCTCGATGGCGACCGTGTGCGGCGGCTGTCTCAGCATGATGGACGCCGGCGTTCCGATCGCGCGCCCGGTTTCGGGCATCGCGATGGGCCTGATCCTTGAAGGCAAGGACTTTGCGGTCCTGTCGGACATCCTGGGTGACGAAGACCACCTGGGCGACATGGATTTCAAGGTGGCTGGGACCGAAGCGGGCATCACCACGATGCAGATGGACATCAAGGTTGCCGGCATCACGCAGGAAATCATGGCGAAGGCGCTCGAGCAGGCGAAGGCCGGCCGTACGCATATCCTTGCTGAAATGCAGAAGGCTCTTGGTTCGGCTCGCACCGAAGTCAGTAAGCATGCTCCGCGCATCGAGACGATCCAGATCGACAAGTCGAAGATCCGTGACGTCATCGGCACCGGCGGCAAGGTGATCCGCGAGATCGTGGCCGAAACCGGCGCGAAGGTGGACATCGACGACGAAGGCGTGATCAAGATCAGCTCGTCGGACCTCGACCAGATCGAAGCCGCCAAGAAGTGGATCCTCGGCATCGTCGAGGAACCCGAAGTCGGCAAGATCTACAACGGCAAGGTCGTCAACATCGTCGACTTCGGTGCGTTCGTGAACTTCATGGGCGGCAAGGACGGTCTCGTCCACGTCAGCGAAATGAAGAACGAGCGGGTCGAGAAGCCGACCGACGTCGTGTCTGAAGGCCAGGAAGTGAAGGTCAAGGTGCTCGAGATCGACAATCGCGGCAAGGTCCGCCTGTCGATGCGGGTCGTTGACCAGGAAACCGGCGAAGAGCTGGAAGACACTCGCCCTCCGCGCGAACCGCGTGAACCGCGCGGCGATCGTGGCGACCGCGGCGACCGGGGTGATCGTCGCGGTCCGCGCGGCAATCGCGACCGTGGCCGTGGCGGCGACCGTGGCGGCCGTCGCGAACGCGGCGGTGACGACGGTGCGGCGCACGTGCCCGACTTCCTGAAGGACTGATCGTCCGTCAGGCGTAACATGAAGGGGCCGCCGGTTCGCCTGCGGCCCTTTTGCTTTGGAGAATTGCCATGCTTCCGCGCGAGACCCTTGCCACTGCCGAAATTCCCGGCGGCGACAAGCTGACGCTGGTCAGCCACGGGCGCGATTTCATCATCATGCTTGGCCGCGACGAGCTGATGGGCACGCGGATGCAGTTCAGCGAGGAACAGCTGGCGGAACTGACGCTTGATCGCGTCACTGCGCCCGCGCCGCGCGTTCTGGTCGGCGGCTATGGCATAGGCTTCACCTTCCGGGCCGCGCTGGCCAAGCTCGACGGGCGAGGCCGGGTGATCGTGGCCGAAGTCGTGCCCGAGATCCTCGATTGGGCAAGGGGACCGCTGGCGCATCTGACCGGCGACACGCTCGATGACCCGGCGGGCGAGATTGTAATCGCCGACGTCGCCGCGCTGATCGATGACGCGGTCGATGGCACCACACCGCGTTATGACGCGATCCTGCTCGACGTCGACAACGGCCCTGACGGGATCGTGCGCGAAGGCAACGAGCGGCTTTATACCCGCACCGGGATCGCGCGGATGCGCGATGCGCTCAATCCGGGCGGCGTGCTGGCGGTGTGGTCGGCGGCGCCCGACAACAAGTTTACCGTGCGGCTGAAGGATGCCGGCTTCGCGGTCGACGTGCAAACGGTGCGCGCCCGCCCCAACAACAAGGGGCCGCGCCACACGATCTGGTTTGCGCGCATTTGATTGCGCGCGCCGTCCGGCGCGCGACATCCTCGCTCATGCATCCTGACGGTCGCGTCGCTGCGGGCGGTCGCCCTTGCGATCGCTTTGCGATCGAGAATCCGACTAGAAATCGTAGATCAGCGTCATCCGGGTGAGCGTGTCGGTCTGGACGGCACCCTCGGGCGGATTGCTGTCATAGTCGATCGCGTAGGCAAAGCGTGCGGTCAGCTTGTCACTGACCTTGGCGTTGAGGCCCGTGACCAGATTGATGCTGGTGTTGCTCGAATCAACGATGATCGTTGTCGATCCGCCCGTCTCCGCGACTGCGTTTGTGTCATGGGTCAATTTCAGCCGGTCGGTGATGTTCCAGTCAAAATCCACGCCCAGTAGGCCGGCGATCCGGTTTTCGCTCTCTCCGCTGACGAAGTTGGTAACCCGATAGGCCGGGCCGATCTTACCTGAGAGCTGCAGGTCGGCTTCCTTGATGAACTGGTAGCCGACGCCGCCTGACACAGCATAGCGGGCGGAAAAGCCCTGGAGCCGGTCGCGTTCGTATTGTGCAAGCCCGTAAACGAACAGCTTGTCCGAGATGTTGTAGTTGGGTTCGTAGGCGAACAGGAACTGCTCGCGTGTCGTGTTGCCGTTCGAACGCTGGTAATCGGCGCGACCACGCAGCTTGTGCCGCCAGTCGATCCCTGTGCGGGTCAGCGCCAGGCTGGCGCTGAGTCCGGTGTTGGAGCTGTTGCCGGTAGCGCGCAGCGCGCCGAACTCGCCCTTGCCGTCCCAATTGTCGAACAGGCTCGCGTGGCGGATTTCGGCCTCCTTCGCTGCCTTTGCTTCCTCCGCTAGCCGTGCCTGATCGGCTTCGAAGGTGGCGAGGATGGCGTCGACTTCTTCGCTGTCAGCCGGATTGGTCTGGCGTGCGAGCGCAATCACTGCTCGCCTGTCTCCGGATCGCCTTTCTCGATTGCCGCATCGATCATGGCCCTGACGGGCGCAGGAAGCTCTGCTGCGGCAGCGACCGAGGACATCAGGCAAGCGAGCGCGAGGCCCGCGCGCAGGACAGTCATCGCAATTCTCGTCAGGCGTTGAAGCGCGGCACGCCCATATAGTCGCGCTTGCCGATCGGCACGCCCTTCATCCGCAGGATGTCGTAGAAGGTGGTTGCGTGGAAATAGAAATTGGGCTGGCTGAAGCTCAGCAGGAAGTTCTGTCCAGTGAACTCCATCAGTCGCTTTCCGCCGAGCACGAAGCCGACGGACTGGTCGGCCACAGCTTCGAGCTGTTCGGGCGCGACGCTGGCCAGTCCCTGCTGGGCTGCTGCGATCTGCGCGCGCATCGCATCCCAGCTGCCCGGGATGTCGGTGAAATCGGGCGAGAATTCGCCAGTCGGAAGCAGTTCGATGACGAAGGCCGAATGGACCCAGCAGCTGCGCACGTGCCACGGCAGCGGCCACATGGTCTCAGCCAGTCGCGCTTCGATCAGCTCGGCATCGTCAAGGCCATGTTCCTTGGCATGGGCTTCGGCCTTGTCGATCAGATTGGCGACGCCGCCGAGGATCTGCTGGCAGCTGGGAACGAATGCATCGTAAAGCGAAAGGGCCATGGTCGTTCTCTCCGTTTGCAAGAAGGCCCGGCAATCGCGTGACTGCCGGGCCTCGTATTGTCTGGCTCAGCGTACTCGCGGTCCGCCGAAAGGCAGCGGCGGAGGGGGGCGCCGTGCGCCGCGCGGCAGCTGTGCCTGATAGGCGCGCCCGCAATGTTCGACGCAATAGGGATAGCCGGGGTTCACCTGCTCGCCGCAGAAATGGAAATGGGGCTCGCCGGGATGGCCCATCGGCCAGCGGCAGACCTTGTCCGACAGGTCGAGCAGGCTGGTCTTGTCGGCGATCTCTGGGCTCGGCTTGGCCGGCACCAGTCGGCGCGGCGGCGCCGGAGGGATCGGTGCCTGCTGTTCGCCGGGGCCCTGGCGCAGGAAGCCGCCGGGGCCGACCGACACGATCTTGGGCAGGTCAGCCGTCGGATTGGGGATCGGCTGCGACGGGATTGCCGCGTGGCTTGCGCTCGCAACCGGCGAAGGCGCGCTTGCAACCGGTTTGGCTGCCGGCTTCGGGGCTGCAGGCTTGGCAGCGGGCTTCTTGGCCGTAACAGGCTTTGCTGCAGGCTTGTTCGCGGCTGCCTTGGGCTGCTCATTCGCCTTTACAGGCGACGGGCGGGACTTGAGCCCCAGCCGGTGCGCCTTGCCGATCACCGCATTGCGGCTAACGCCTCCCAATTCGTCGGCGATCTGGCTGGCGGTAGCGCCGCCTTCCCACATCTTCTTCAGCGTTGCGATACGCTCGTCAGTCCAACTCATCGAAATTCCAGTTCCTGTTCGCTTGCCCCGGCGTCGTCCGCCAGTGGGGCGATCGTATCGCCCGACTTGTCACAGCCGTCGCATCGCACTAGTCGCCCAAGCATGGCCGATCAAGCACCTGCAGCCAGCCCCGATCCGGAGGCACCCCTCGATAGCGAAGCATCGGGCGAGGGGACCCGTTTTCCGCCCCGCGGTGAATCGGTGATTACCGGGATCAACCGCATCGGGCTGTGGAGCCTCTATATGAAGGAGGTGCGGCGGTTTCTCAAGGTCCAGACGCAGACAATCTGGGCTCCTGCAGTCACTACGCTGCTGTTTCTCGTGATCTTCACTGTCGCGCTGGGGCGCGAAGGGCGGATGGTGCTCGGCGTGCCCTTCGCCAGCTTTGTCGCGCCGGGGCTGATCGTGATGGGCATGATGCAGAATGCCTTCGCCAATTCGTCCTTCTCGCTGCTTTCGGGTAAGATCCAGGGGACCATCATCGATTTGCTGATGCCGCCGCTCTCACCCGGAGAGTTGATGACCGGCATCGTCGCCGCAGCGGTAACCCGCGCGGTGATGGTTGGCTGCACCGTGGCCGCGGCCATGTTGCTGTGGCCGGGCGTGCATCTAGGGGTCGAGCACTGGTGGGCGGTGATCTGGTTCGGCCTGATGGGCTCGATAATGCTAAGCGTGATGGGCCTCGCCACCTCGATCTGGTCTGAGAAATTCGACCACAATGCGGCGATCACCAATTTCGTGATCGCGCCGCTGTCGCTGCTGTCGGGCACCTTCTACGTAATCGACAACCTGCATGGCGTATTCCAGGGGATCAGCCGCGCCAACCCGTTCTTCTACGTGATTTCGGGCTTCCGCTATGGCTTCCTGGGCGAAAGCGATATTGGCGAAGGAAGCGGCCCGATCGCGCAGGCCGCGATCGGGCTTGGCGTGCTCAACCTGGCGATGGCCTATGTCGTGTATCACGTGCTCAAGTCCGGCTGGAAGCTGAAGGACTGAGCCTAAGCCTTAGTGGGTCAGCGCGCGCCGCATGCGGTAGCGCCCGCCATCGAACTGTTCGAACAGCTGCGCGATATGCGGATGGTCGATCGGGCCGCCGCTCGTGTCCCGCAACAGGTTCTGCTGGCTGACATAGGCGACATAGGAACTGTCCTCATTCTCCGCCAGCAAGTGATAGAACGGCTGGTCGCGATCCGGACGGATCTCTTCGGGAATGGCTTGGTACCATTCCTCGCTATTGGCAAAGACAGGGTCGATATCGAAGATGACCCCGCGAAAATCGAACACGCGGTGGCGCACGATTTCACCTATCCCGAAGCGGGTTTTGACGTGGCGCGGGGCATCAATATTGCGGCCCGCCTGGCTGGAAAAGAACACAGCGCGATCCATAGTAGGCAGGATATGGGTTTTTGCGGGTGCGAAACAAGATGTGCGCGATGCATCGTCCCCAGTTTTGGCACGAATTGGGGCTTGGCAAGGGGCGGGGCTTCGGCTAACCGGCGCGCTCGCTTCGACCGGGGGCCTAGGCCCGCAAGCGCACTCGACATGCGGAGAGGTGGCAGAGTGGTCGAATGCGCCGCACTCGAAATGCGGTATAGGGGTAACTCTATCGAGGGTTCGAATCCCTCCCTCTCCGCCACCGACCCCCGGAACAGGTCTCTCATTACAGGGTCCTGATATAAGCTGCGGAAGTGTGGGCACTAAACAGGACAATTCCAACACTAGGCGGCATTTCACGAGCGGTTCCTGGCCATATCAGGGCGGATTTACGCGGGCTGTCTCTGGCCCGATCGCCATCGGTTGGGTTTCCCTGTTAATAAGGGAAAGAACAGGGAAAAATGTAAATTTGAGGCCTCAAACAGGCCTTTTGCGGTGATTTTGCTCAATCTGCTGCAGATTTAAGCGCGCAATTACAGCGTCTTGGAGGCGCAAAATACCCCTTTCCCTGTTCTTCACCAGAACAGGGTATTTAATCGCGATAACAGGGAGCGATATCGTCCGTAACAGGGCCTGTTATGGCGCAGAACAGGGCGCGCCCGAGAGCTCAAAACCAAGCGCTTTGCGCTGCTTGTCCCAGCATAGCGGTAGGTTTGTCTTGACCAGTCGCTCGAGGTTGAGACCGGCGGGCTGGCGGCCCTCGACGATGGCGCGCTGGATATCGGGCGCAAGGAAAACGAGGCGCTGGATGCGGTTGTCATAGGGTGAGGCGGGAGCTGCCTCGACGAGCGGCATGCCGCGCTCGCTTGATGCCATGGCATTTGCACGCCGCAAGGCAGCGATGAGTGTTCGGTCGCGCTGGCGCGGACTGCGCCTGCCGAGAAGGATGTGGCGCTTACCGCCGCGCAGCGGCAGAGCGAGTTCGAGCGCAATGACGGTCCGCTTGCTGTTGGCGGAGATCATCTCTTCTCCGTCCGCGGCTGTGCTGTGCAGGTCGACCGAGCGATCGCCAGCCAAAGTAATGAGCATGCCGCGTTCGGTGAGGCGTACCTCCTCCAGTACGCTCATGGGATCTGCGAAGCGCGGCAGCCAGCGTTCGAGCGTATCTCTTATCAAGGCATCAAGCCTGGGGCCGGGCAGTCGCCGGATGATATCATCATCAGCTACGCGCTGGCCCTGCTGAAGCGAGGCGGAGACATAGTAGGGGTAGAGCGTGCCATGGCGATTGCGGGCGAAAGCAGGGGTCATGGCTTCGCCGGCTGCATCGAACAGTCTGCCCATAAGCGGCGCCCGTGCGACTGAGCGCTCTTTGGACTCGCCGCGCCTCCTCGAGTTGGCATCGAGCTGGTGCTGAACCTTACCGAAAAGGTCCTGCTCGACGATCGCTTCGTGCTCTCCCTGGTGAACTTCGCTTTTGTGGGTGATGAGACCGAGATAGGTCTTGTTGCGCAGCAGATGGAACAGCGCGCCGCGGCTGAAATGTCCGCCGCCCAGCACCTTGCCTTTTTGCGTCACATGGCGCTTGGAGGTGATGCCTTCTGCTTCAAGCTCGCGCTGCAGTGTGTAGACCGACCCCAGCGCGAGATAGCGGGTGAAGATATGGCGTACCCGCTCGGCCTCCTCGCTATTGACCCTTAACGTACGTGATCCCGACTCGGGGATATCGTAGCCCAGCGGCGGAAGCCCGCCCATCCACATGCCGCGGGCCTTGGAGGCGGCGATCTTGTCGCGGATCCGCTCGCCGGTGACCTCGCGCTCGAACTGGGCAAAGGAGAGAAGCACATTGAGCATCAATCTGCCCATCGAGCTCGTGGTGTTGAACGACTGGGTGACCGACACGAAACTGACGTCATGCTTCTCGAAGATCTCGACGATGCGGGCAAAGTCGGTGAGCGAGCGGGTCAGCCGGTCGATCTTGTAGACCACCACGACATCGATATCACCGGCTGCGATGTCAGCAAGCAGACGCTTCAACCCCGGTCGTTCCATGCTGCCGCCGGAGTAACCGCCATCATCATATTGTTCAGGCAAGAGTGTCCAGCCTTCACCGGCCTGGCTCTGCACATAGGCTTCGGCGGCAACGCGCTGCGCATCCAGCGAGTTAAAATCCTGCTCGAGCCCTTCCTCGGAAGACTTGCGGGTATAGACTGCGCAGCGGATCGTATCTTTCCTGGTGCCCATCCTTATTGCCTCAGACCAAAGAAACGGGGGCCGTTCCAGCGCATCCCGGTGATCGCGCGGGCGGTGGCCGAGAGCGAAGGGTAGAGCTCTCCATCCCAGCGAAACCCTTCCTCCTCGACCACGACTTCGACCCGCTTGCCTTTCCAGCTGCGGGTAAGGCGCGCGCCGATGCCCAACTCCTTGCCTTCGGGTTCAACCGGACCTGCGCGCGCGAGCGCTTTCCTTGTCTCGTTATCGAGACCGCCGTGCACTTCGGCCTGGACGCGCCATGCAAGCTGCAGGCGCATGATGGGAAGCGAACGCAGCTGCGGAGGGGCGCCGTAGCGCTGCCTCCACAGGTCGCGCAGCTTTGCCAGATCCAACGCGGCGATCCGCTCGACGAGCGCATCTATGTCCTCGCTCATGATGTACGGCCTGCATGATAGCGGCGCGCACCGCTCGCCTTCTCGCTGGTAATGACGAGGCCGCGCTTCCTGAGCGCGCCGGCCATCGCGCCGCGCACCGAGTGCTGCTGCCAGGCTGTGGCCTCCATCATCTCGGCAATGCTGGCACCGTTCTTGCGCATCAGCAGTGCTTCAAGTTGGTCGAGCTTGCTTGGCGTCTTGGTTGAAGTGGTATCGGTCATTGTTTGTCTCCGGTGTTGCAGCGGCCGGGAATGGCCGCCGTCACCGGGACAAGCCCGAAAGGCCGGGCGCAGGGGACAGCAATGCTCAGCTTCGGGCCGAAGTCCAGTCGAAAGCGCGCCAGATCAAGGAACGCGAGGCTGTGGAAAGAAAGCGGATAACGTTCGCTTCCCGTATTACTTGTGTTCCTGTATAGTTCCAGCATGAACAAACCGATGAGTCCGGCAGCCTCTCCTGCCGATCGCCGGCTTCAGGTCACTTATCGTGACCCCGATAGCCTTGTTCCCGATCCCCGCAATGCGAGGACGCACCCCAAGCGGCAGATCGCGCAGATCGTCCAGTCGATCCGTGCCTTTGGGTTTACCAACCCAATCCTTGCTGACCCGCAGGGTAACCTTATTGCCGGGCACGGCCGCTTGCGCGCGGCGAAGGAGATGAGGCTCGAGACTGTCCCCGTCATAGAACTCGAGGGTCTGAGCGAAGCTGAGAAGAAGGCACTCAGACTTGCTGACAACAAGATCGCGCTCAATGCTGGATGGGATCTAGAGATCCTCAAGCTCGAGCTGGCCGATCTCTCGTTGCCCGAGATAGACATTGACCTTGGCCTGACGGGGTTCAGCCCCGGCGAGATCGACGTTGTGCTAGGCGAGACGCCTGACCCTGATGACGAGGTCATTCCTGCCGTGCCGCAAAGCCCGCGCGTCCAGCCCGGCGATATCTGGCAGCTGGGCGAACACAGGGTGGCCTGCGGCGATGGCCGCGATGTTGCTTTCCTGAGGGAACTGGTCGGCGAAGGATCAAAGATCGACTGCGCGTTCCTCGATCCGCCCTATAATGTGAAGATCAACGGCCATGCCAATGCGAAAGGCCGCCACCGCGAGTTCGCCATGGCTTCGGGCGAGATGAGCGAAGACCAGTTCCGTGGCTTTCTGGCAGACACACTCGGTGCCTGCGCCAAGGTCTCTCGTAATGGCGCGGTGCACTTCGTGTGCATGGACTGGCGTCATATGGACGATGTCACTGCTTCGGTTGAGGACATCTACTCTGACCTGCTCAACATCTGCATGTGGAACAAGAGCAATGCAGGAATGGGCTGGCTTTGTCAGCTTAACTTCTCCGATACGCATTGATGCGCGATCATGAAAATTCATCCACTTGAAGCGGATGCGGCTTGCCATTCCGCCATTGCACGGTCTCTGAAGGTTCGCATGGTCTTGCGGGAAGTGAGATGACGCTGGATGGCGAAGGTAGTGTAGATTGCTGAGTGGGTTGAAACGAAACGCTGAGCCTGTCCCTGGGACTTGAAGCGTTGCATCTTTCGCTCTCTTCGTCGGACAGGCAGGTGTGAATTTTCTGCGCGATTGTTCTCCTGCAACCGACCTGGTTGGTGGCGGGCGAGAGCACCCAATTCGCGAAGCGCGGCTCTGTACGAAGCGAGACCATCCGTCACGATGGCCTCAGGTACGAAGCCTTGGTTCTTGAGCAGTTTCCGCACGAGTTTCAACGCGGCTCTCTTGTT
The DNA here is from genome assembly GCF_036324225.1 of Altererythrobacter litoralis. Lineage (NCBI taxonomy): Bacteria > Pseudomonadati > Pseudomonadota > Alphaproteobacteria > Sphingomonadales > Erythrobacteraceae > Altererythrobacter > Altererythrobacter litoralis. The sequence continues at coordinate 80,220 of NZ_JAZDQV010000003.1, read as the reverse complement.
CCGTCGCTTCTGGACGAGGACATCTAGAACCTCTCCCTCCTTGTCGACGGCGCGCCACATAAACATCCGTTGGCCGCCAATCTTCACGACCATCTCGTCTAGATGCCAGACGCAATCGGCTCTTCCACGCTTCTTTCTGATGTTGGATGCAATGACTGGACCGAACTTGTCGGCCCAGCAGCGAACGGTCTCATAGGACACATCAATCCCGCGCTGAGCGAGCAGATCCTCGACGTCGCGCAAGCTCAGGGTGAAGCGAAAGTACAGCCAGACTGCATATCGGATCACATCCGGCGGGAAGCGGTGTCGTTTGAATGAAATGGGCTTCATGCCGGTTCCACTACGCGGCGAAGCGTCGCAGGTGGAGACTGTTTGGCGTTAGACTGACAGCACCCTGCCAGGTATAGGGCGCGAGGTCATAGCGATAGTTGGAGGTCACGCCATGTTTGCCCAGCGTTTCCTCCAGCCCGGCAATCTTCTCCCACGCCAGCCGGATGCCCGGAGCCACGATCAACAGCTCGTAGCGGATCGTCGAACCGTCCTGCAGCGTGACCTGATTGTTCTCGGGCTGGAAACTGGCGGCGGCGGCCTTGATCCAATCCACGCCCTTCGGCATGACCCTGCTCATCGGGCGCAGCGTGACTTCGGGTTCGAAAACGCCTGCCCCCACCATGGTCCAGCCCGGCTGGTAGGCATGGACTTCGGATGGCTCGATGATCGCAATATCGAGCGAAGGTCGGCGCTTGAGCATCGAGGCAGCGGTAGCGATCCCTGCGGCGCCCCCGCCGACAATCACGACTTCATGGGATTGCGAAATGGGCATGGAAATTCTCCTGACTTGGGACGCTCAATCTCCCAGTCGGCCTGCGATGGTAGACAGGTCATATCCGGCAGCACTCGCAAGGCCCAGCCGGTCGGACGCGCTGCGCCCTTCGGGATTGGCGAGCGTTTCCAGTGTGATCGAGCGCGTCCCGGTGCGGCAATAGGCCATAACAGGGCCATCTGCGGCTTGGCGAACAGAGCGAAAGGCATCGATCGCGGCATCGGGGAATTGGCCGCCGCTGACGGGAATGTGATGGAAAGCAAGGCCCGCGCTCTCCGCCGCGGCGCGCATTGCATCGACGCCCGGCTGTCCGTCGTCTTCGCCATCGGGCCGATTGCAGATCACGGCTACGAAGCCCTTCCGGGCCAGTTCCGCCATATCCCCCGGCTGCAATTGCGGTGCGACGGCAAATCCGGGTTCAACCTGGCGAATGTCCATCAGAGCCTCCTTAGAAAATCATGTTGAAACGAGCATATCTGCACAAGACCATAGCGCAAGCTTGCTGAGGCGGCGCCAGCCAGGCATGCAATCCGCTAACCCGCTGCAAGCTGCGCAAAAATTCCCTGTGTATCTTCGGCGCGGGCCAGGCCCGTTCCGGCAGTGATCAGGGCGGCGGTGCCGCCAGCAATGCCGAGACGGAAAGCGTCGAATTCGTTTCGCCCATTTGCCAGGCCATACACCATGGCAGCTACGAAGCTGTCGCCCGCACCCACCGCACTGGCGGTTTCAACCTGTGGCGCCTCGCAGCGCCATACTTCGTCTGCGCTAGCGAGAATGCCGCCATCCTCGCCCATGGTCACGGCGACAAGCCGCGCGCCGCCCTGCCTCGCAACGGATTGCGCGGCCTTGCCGATTGCTTCGGGAGTGGTCAGGCCCTTGCCAATCAACTGCTCGAATTCCTTCAGGTTGGGCTTGATCAACTCATGCCCTCCAGCACTCACCCCTTCCTTGAGCGCTGCCCCCGAAGTATCGAGCACAGTGCGGATCCCACGCCGATGCGCCTTGGTCGCGGCCCGCGCATAGAAGGCGGTCGGCATGCCGCGCGGAAGCGATCCGCTCATGACCAGATAGTCGCATTGCAGCGTATCGATCCGGTCAAGGCAGTCCTGCCATTCGCTCTCTTTAACTTCGGGGCCGGCAGGGACGACGCGGAACTCCTTGCCGCTGCCCTGTTCGAGGATAGTGGTGCTGACCCGCGTATGGCCTTCGATCGCCACTCGCTCGCGCACAAGCTGGTGCAGGTCCAGCAGGGCATCGAGCGCGATCCCTGTCGAGCCGCCCGACAAGTAGATGCAGCGCGCATTGCCGCCCATCCGCACGAAGACGCGCGCGACATTGATCCCGCCGCCACCCGGATCGGCCTGTTGCGGCGGCGCGCGCAACTTGTCGGTCGGCTCAAGCTTGTCGACCACATATGCCAGGTCGATAGTGGGATTGAGCGTCAGTGTAGCGATATTCATCATGGCGCAGCGGCACCTCGAAGGCTTGCACTTTGCCGTGCACGGGACATCGGCAGCGAAGCGGGGTTTCTCCGAAGCTTACCCATTTGTCCGGCTCTGGCCAGTCCCGAACCGGGTCACCGCACTGCCTTGGCGCCAAATACCACCTTGCTCTCATGGTTTGCCTTGCCGAGCGCCTCTTCGGCATGGACGACGTGCCTCTTCACCGCCACGAAACTGTCAGGCGTGACCGAGATCGAATCGATGCCGCTTTCGACCAGGAACTCCGCAAATTCCGGATCGTCGCTCGGTGCCTGGCCGCAGAGACCCACAGCTGTGTCGCAATCATGCGCCTCGGCGATCACGCGGCGGATCATCCAGCGTACCGCCGGGTCGCCCGCTTCGAATTCATCGGCAAGCAGGTCGGAGTCGCGATCGATGCCAAGCACCAACTGGCTCAGATCGTTGCTCCCGATCGAGAAACCGTCGAACCGCTCCGCAAAATCGCGCGCCAGGATCACATTGCTGGGCACTTCGCACATCATCAGCACCTCAAGCCCGCCTTCGCCTTTGGCGAGTCCGTTCTTTTCCATTTCGGCAAGCACTTGGTCTGCCTCGCCCGTCGTGCGGCAGAACGGCACCATCACCGCGACATTGGAAAATCCCATTTCCTGCCGCAGCTTGCGAATGGCCCGGCACTCGAGCGCAAATGCCGTTCGGAACAAAGGCGATGCATAGCGCGAAGCCCCGCGGAAGCCGATCATGGGGTTTTCCTCGACCGGCTCGAAGAAGCGGCCGCCAACCAGATCGGCATATTCGTTTGTTTTGAAATCGCTGAAGCGGATGATCACGCGCTTGGGGTGCATCAGCGCCGCGATGCGCGCCAAGCCCAAGGCCAGCTGTTCGACGTAATATTCCGCGGGTTCCGCATATCCGCGCGTCAAGCGCGCGATCTGGTCGCGTTCGCCGCGATCCTTCACGCGGTCGGGCTCCAGGAGGGCCATCGGATGCACTTTGACATGGTTGGCGATAACGAATTCCATCCGCGTTAACCCGACCCCATCCGCCGGAAGCTTCCACCAGCGATAGACTGCGGCGGGATCCGCCAGATTGAGCATCACCTGCGTGTGGGTTTCCGGAATACCGGACAGGTCGATTTCCTTCGCGTGGATCTCGGCTCGGCCTTCATGGACAAGTCCGGTTTCACCCACGGCACAATTCACCGTCACCACCTGGCCGTCGGCAAGTTTCGTGTTCGCATCCCCGCAACCGACTATCGCCGGGACACCCAGCTCCCGACTGACGATGGCGGCATGAGATGTGCGCCCACCATGGTCGGTGACGATCGCTGCTGCTCGCTGCATGATCGGTATCCAGTCCGGGTCAGTGAACCCGGTAACCAGGACGGCGCCATCCACGAATCTGTCGATCTCGCTCGCATCCTCGATCCGGCACACAGGCCCGCTTGCCGCAAGCGAACCTATCGCCTGCCCACGCGCGAGCACACGCCCCGCGTTCCTGACCTCCACTTCGCGCAGCAGATCGCTCCGCTCATGCACGCGCACAGTTTCCGGGCGCGCCTGGACGATGAAGAGTTCACCATCGGGTCCGTCCTTGGCCCATTCCATATCCATCGGGCAGCCATAATGCCGCTCGATCGTCAAAGCCCATCGAGCCAGCAAAAGGATCTCCCTATCGCCCAGCACCAGCCGCTCGCGATCATGATCCAAGGTAGCTCGCGACTGCGTGCCTTTGCCATTTTCGGCATAGACAAGCATCCGCTGCTTGGTGCCGCATTGCTTCTTTATGATCGGCACTAGCGCCGGATCGGCCAGCAATGGCTTGAACACATGGTATTCGTCGGGCTCGACATTTCCCTGCACCACATATTCTCCCAGCCCCCAAGCGGCGCTGATGAGCACAACCTTGTCGAAGCCAGTCTCGGTATCGATCGTGAACATCACGCCTGACCCGGCGCTGTCCGAGCGGACCATGCGCTGCACCCCGATCGACAGCGCAACCGCATCATGGCCGAAGCCCTTCAACTCGCGATAGGCAATCGCGCGATCAGTAAAGAGCGAAGCGAAACAGCGCCTGCATGCATCGAGCAGTTCGGCTTTACCGCGAATATTGAGGAAGCTTTCCTGCTGCCCGGCAAAGCTCGCGCCGGGCAAGTCCTCTGCCGTGGCGCTCGAACGCACGGCCACGCCCGCTTCGTCCCGGCCGTCGCGTGCTGCAAGTTCGCGATAGGCCGCAGTGATGGCGTGCGAGATATCGTCAGGCCATTTGGCATCGAGGAACGCGCCACGGATTGAAGCCCCAACGTCGCTTAGAGTCGCCTGCCGAGAGTGGAATTCCTGCATCTTTTCCGAAATCAGTTTGTCGAGCCGGCTTGCGGCAAGGAAACGCCGATATGCCGCTGCAGTGGTGGCAAAGCCCGGCGGGACGTTGATCCCCTTGTCGGCCAGAGACCCGATCATCTCACCGAGCGAAGCGTTCTTGCCGCCAACAATCGGGACGTCGTCCCGCGTCAGCGTCTCGAACCACCGTATTGTCTGATCGCTACCCATCGCCCCTCCAATGGAAATTCTCCGCGCACCCGGCGGAAGTTAAGCTAGATGCGCGAAGCCCCGCCGGTCACTACGCAATCCTCCCGAGGCGGGAGCAAAATGCAGGCCCGTGCACCGGTAACGATCTGGCCAATGCGGGAATTTCCGTAGCGCTGGCATCGATCAGGCTGCTAATGCATACAAATGCAGGGCCCGCCACAAGCCGACCTGACGGGAGGACATCCGCCTGCCTTCACGGGCAGGGGGTTGCGCAAGACCTACATCACCGGCGAAACGCAGGTACATGCACTGCGCGGGGTGGATTTCGAGATCCGCAAAGGTGAAGTGCTCGTGCTGCTTGGCCCTTCGGGTAGCGGCAAGTCGACTCTGCTCAACATCGTCGGCGGGCTCGACCGGCCAACCGAAGGCACTCTTCACTACGAAGACGTCGAGCTGACCGCACTTGACGATGCCGATCTCACTCGCTTCCGGCGGCGGCAGATCGGTTTCATTTTCCAATTCTACAACCTGATCCCCAGCCTGACCGCTGAAGAAAACGTGCGGTTGGTCACTGACATTGCAGAGAACCCGATGGACCCGGCACGGGCGCTCGAACTGGTTGGCTTGGCAGAGCGGCGCGCGCATTTCCCCGCGCAGCTTTCGGGCGGCGAACAGCAAAGGGTGGCGGTGGCGCGCGCGATCGCCAAGCAACCGGGCGTGCTACTGTGCGACGAGCCCACCGGCGCGCTCGACAGTGAGACCGGGGTACGTGTTCTTGAAACGCTCGATCGTGCCAATCGCGAGCTCGGCACGACCCTGATCCTCATCACCCACAATGCCGGCATCGCCGCCATGGCGGATCGCGTGTTCCATTTTCTCGACGGGCAGATCGCCCGGATCGAGGAGAATAGCCGCCGCATCGCTCCCTCGGAGATCAGCTGGTGAAGGCGCTCGATCTCAAATTGTTGCGCGACCTGTGGCATATGCGCGGGCAGGCGCTGGCCATCGCCGTCGTGCTGGCCGCGGCCTCGGCCACCTTCATCCTGTCGATGGGTGTCCATGGTTCGCTCATGATGACGCGCGACGCCTATTACGCCCGCAATCATTTTGCCGATGTGTTCGCGCAGATGACGCGCGCGCCGCGAAGCGTGGTTGACCGTGTCGCGCAGATTGATGGCATCCAGCAGGCGCAAGGTTCGATCATCCAATATGCGATCCTAGACATGCCCGGCCGCGTCGACGCCGTGCGCGCACTGATGCAATCGGTCGACGATCGCGGGCAGGACCAGCTTAACCGCATGACGCTAAAGGCGGGCCGTATCCCTTCGCCCGACCAGCCAGGCGAAGTCGTGGTGGACGAGGCCTTCGCGCAGGCCAATGATATCGGCCCCGGAAGCGAGGTTGACGCGATCATCTATGGCAACAAGCAGCGGCTCAAGATTGTGGGCGTTGGCTTGGCCCCAAACTATATCAATGCGCTCGCCCCGGGTGACATCATTCCCGATGACACGCGCTTCGGGATCTTCTGGATGGGCCAGAAGGCGCTCGAAGCTGCGACCGATCGGACCGAGGCGATCAACTCGCTATCCGTATCGCTGCAGCACGGTGCATCTGAAGCCGATGTGATCCGGGGGATCGACCGCCTGCTCGAACCCTATGGCGGCACGGGCGCCTATGGCCGTGAAGACCATTTGAGCCACCAGTTCCTGCAGAGCGAGCTCGACCAGCTGGAAGCCATGGTGAAAGTCATTCCGCCGGTCTTCCTGCTGGTGTCGACCTTCCTCGTCTATATCGTGCTGGGTCGCATGATCCGCACCCAGCGGTCGCAGATCGGGCTGCTCAAGGCATTCGGCTATTCCGGAGCGGCAATCGGCTGGCACTACCTCAAGTTCGCGCTCGCCGTTGCCGCGCTGGCCACGCTGATCGGCAGCGGGGCGGGCATATGGATGGGGCGCGCGATGACGGCGCTCTATGCCGAATATTACCACTTCCCTTTCCTGCGCTTCAGCTTCGACCCGCTGGTCTTCGTCGGGGCCGCCGGGCTGGCAATCGGCTCGGCAGCGCTTGGCGCAATTAACGGCGTATGGAACGCGGCGCGGCTCAGCCCGGCGGTAGCCATGTCGCCGCCGCCACCCCCTATCTATCGCGCCGGAGCGATAGAGCGGCTTGGGCAAAAGGCCGGTTTCTCCGCCATCGGCCATATGATCGCGCGACATATCGCACGCTGGCCCGCCCGGTCCGCGCTGACTGTGAGCGGCGTGGCGATCTCGATGGGCCTGCTCTTCTCGACACTGCAATTCATCGATTCGAGCCAATACATGCTCGAGAGCTATTTCTTCCGTTCGCAGCGGCAGGACATCTCGGTGACCTTCACGGAACCGCGCAACGAAGTCGTGCTCTACGAACTGCGCCAGATGCCGGGCGTCTTGCGGGTCGAACCGATACGAGGGCTAAGCGTGGAAATGCGCAACGGCAACCTGCGCGAGCGGACCGCGCTGGAAGCGACGCCACCAGATTCGATCCTCACCGCGCGGATCGACCAGGACGGCGCGATGATCGATATGCCGCCCGGCGGCCTGATGCTGAGCCGGCAACTCGCCCGCCAGCTGGATGTGCAGGCAGGGGATCTGGTGCGGGTCAAGATGCTCGGCGGGCGACGAACCGAGGCCGTGTTGCCAGTCGGTGCGGTGGTGGACGAATTCATCGGCACGCGCGCCTATGCCACCGACAGTACCATCGGCGAACTGGCCCGCGATGGCGCGCCGGTGGGCGCTGCGCTCCTGCTGATCGACCCGTTGCAACGCGAGGCGCTCTTGACCGAGCTCAAGGCGATGCCTGCCACGCTCAGTATTGGTGACCGCGACATGGAGATGGAGCGTTTCACCACGATGATCGACGACAATATCAACACCATGGTCCTGTTCTACATTGCCTTCGCCTCTGCGATCGCGGTGGGGGTGGTGTATAACAGCGCGCGGATCCTGTTCTCCGAACGGGCGCATGAATTGGCGACATTGCGCGTGCTGGGCTATCACCGCAGGGAGGTTGCCCTGGTGCTGGTCGGCGAGATTGCCCTGCTGGTGGTCGTGTCAGTACCCTTCGGGCTGCTCATAGGTTACTGGATGGCGCAGCTGATGATGATGATGTTCAGTTCCGATCTCTTCCGCCTGCCCTTTGCGCCGACCAGCGCGACCTATGCCTATTCGGCAATCGTAGTGCTGATTGCTGCCGGACTCACCGCCGTGGTGGTGGCGCGGCGCGTGATGCGGCTCGACATGGTCCGCGTCTTGAAGGCGCGCGACTGATGCGCGAGCTAATCATGAAATGGCGCTGGGCACTCCTGATAGCTGCGCTGCTTGGCGCCGGGCTGCTCTATGGCCTGTGGCCGGAATCGACGCCGGTCGATGCGGGCGAAGTGTCTCGCGGCGAAATGTCGGTCGGCATCACCGACGATGGCGTGACCCGTGCCGAGGAGTTCTACGTCGTGTCGGCGCCCGTCACGGGCTATCTGGAACGGATCGAACTGGAACCGGGCGACAGCGTTGCGCGCGGCGCGCTGATCACAAGAATGACGGGTCGGCCCTCCTCGCCGCTTGACGAACGCAGCCGCGACGAAGCGCGCGGCTCGCTGGCTGCGGCAGTGGCTGCAGAAGCGGGTGCAAGTGCATCCATGGCGCAATCAACCCGCGACCTCGAACGGGCCGAAGCGCTGGCGGAAAGCGGGTTCGTTTCGAAAGCCCAGCTCGAAGGCGCGCGCACGCGGGTCGCCACCGATAGATCGGCAGTGGCGCAGGCGCGGGGCGAAATCGCGCGACTGCGTGCGATGATCGCCAATCCTGACGGGCGCGGATCCGGAGCGCCGGTGCCCGTACGCGCCCCAGCCGGAGGGAAGATCCTGTCGGTCATCAACGAGAGCGAAGGCGTGATCGCAGAAGGCACTCAGCTCGTCACCATCGGCAATCCCGAGGCGATCGAGCTGGTGGTGGACCTGCTCTCGCGGGAGGCGGTGAAGGTCAAGCCGGGTGACCGCGTTTCCGTGACGCAATGGGGCGGCCCCGAGCCGCTGGTGGGCCGGGTGCAGAGGGTCGAACCCTACGGACGGCTCAAGATTTCTGCGCTCGGCATCGAGGAACAGCGGGTCAATGTGATCATCGACCTGGTAGACCTGTCGGTGGCGCAGGCCGCGCGACTGGGCCATGGCTATCAGATCGACGCGACCATCGAATTGTGGCGTGACGAGAACGCGTTGCGGGTTCCGATCGGCGCCCTGTTCCGCGGCCCCGAAGGTGAATGGCAGGTTTTCGCCATCGAAAATGGCCTGGCCCGCGTCAAGTCAGTCGAACTGGGCCAGATCAATGACGAATACGCCCAGGTTCTGGGCGGGCTCGCGCAAGGCGACGAGGTTGTGCTCAACCCCGGCAATACCGTGGAAGACGGCAGCCGCGTCGCCCCGCGCGAATAGGCCCGATCAGATTGCCGGTTGGCCGCGGTGCTGCAAGTCGGACGTCAGCCGGTGGAGCCACATGCCCGCAAGCATCGCCGCCACGAACACCACAGGTTGCCAATTGCCGAACACCAGCCCGGCGATTGCCGGTCCGGGACAATAGCCTGCCAGCCCCCAGCCCGCGCCGAAGATCGCGGCTCCGGTGATCAGTTGCCGGTCGACAATCCGGTTCTCTGGGATGTGGAACTTCGTGTGCATGATGGGGCTGCGCAAACGGCGCGAGAACACATAGGCAATCGCCGCCGGAATCATCGCGCCGCCCATCACGAAGGCGAGCGCGGGATCCCAATTCCCGAACAGGTCGAGAAAGGCAATTACGCGGGCGGGATTGATCATGTCGGACAGGGCAAGGCCGGCCCCGAACAGAATCCCGGTAACAAGAGCGATGATTGTCTGTCGCATGGCGTCAGCCTCCCACCATGAAGCGCGCCAGCGCCACAATGGCGAACCCGGCAAGCATGAAGGTTACGGTTGCCGCAAGCGAGCGCGGCGAGAGGCGCGACACGCCGCATACGCCATGGCCGCTGGTGCAGCCATTGCCCATCCGTGTGCCGAAGCCGACCAGCACACCGGCGGTCACAAGGATCGGGATCGACGAAGTGACGATTACTTCGGGCTGGCGCAGCGAGGCGCTGACCAGCCAGGCGCCGATCGGAAGTCCGACGACAAAGGCAAGCGCCTGTAGGCGCGGCGTGCCGCTATCGGCAATGCCGACTGCGCGTGCGACCATCCCGCTGATCCCGGCGATGCGCCCGGAAAAGAGCAGCAGTACCGCAGCCGCGAGCCCGATCAGCAAGCCGCCCGCAAGGGCAATAAGCGGATCGAGGGGAGCTAATGTAGACATCTGGCCTGGCCCCTTTCTTACAGAGTGTTGAGCGGCAGCTTGAGGTAGCGAGTGCCGTTGCTTTCAGGCTCGGGCATGTGGCCCGCGCGCATATTGATCTGGATCGAGGGCAGGATAAGCCGCGGCATGTCGAGCGTCGCGTCACGGGCAGTGCGCATCGCGACGAAATCCTCTTCCGCCACGCCGTCATGGACGTGGATATTGCCCTCACGCTCGGCCCCGATCGTGGTTTCCCATGCAAACTCGTCTCGCGCCGGCGCCTTGTAATCGTGGCACAGGAACACGCGCGTCTCGGAAGGGAGCTCCATCAGCCGCCGGATCGAACGGAACAGGGTACGTGCGTCGCCGCCCGGGAAATCGGCCCGGGCCGTGCCATAATCGGGCATGAAGATCGTATCGCCGACGAAGGCCGCATCACCGATAAGGAAGGCGAGATCGGCGGGCGTGTGCCCTGGCACGTGGAGCGCGATCACTGCGGTCTCGCCCAGTTCGAGCGTCTGGCCGTCAACGACCAGCAGGCCGAACTGCGACCCGTCGCGCGCGAAATCGCTGCCTTCGTTGAATATCTTCCCGAACACATTCTGCACGGTCAGGATTTCGCGGCCTATCACGATCTCGCCGCCCAGCTTTTCCTGTAGGTAGGGGGCAGCCGAAAGATGATCGGCGTGGGCATGCGTTTCCAGCAAATATTTGATCGATAGCCCGTTGGAACGGACGTAATCGATCAGCTCGTCGGCAGACTCTGTCGAAGTGCGACCGGAGGGCTGGTCGAAATCGAGCACGGAATCCACGATCGCCGCAACCTTGGTAGCCGGGTCATGCACCACATAGCTCGCAGTAAAGGTCGGCTCGTGGAAGAAGCCCTTCACGATCGGGGCCGCACCTTCGCCGCCGAGGACGGCACGAACCTGCTCGATTGCCTGATTGAGGTGGGAATCGTTGCTCATCATTCGCATTCCTGTTCCTTGTTTGGCAATTGGTCGGGGACGGAGCCTGCTTGCGAGATGGAGGCACCCCGCTCGTTCATGGCCTCGGCCGCGTCGCAAAAAATGTCATGCAGAGTGTCGAGCAGGCGCCCTGCCTTTGGGTCTGCAACCCGGTAAAGCAGCGTCTGCGCTTCGCGCCGAAAGGCCACGAGGCCTTCAGCACGCAGCTTTGCCAAATGTTGTGAAAGCGCGGACTGGCTTAGCCCGATGCGAATGGCCATCTCGCCAACCGGCAGTTCGCCGGCCTCGGCCAAATGGCAAAGGATCAGCAGGCGCGGGCGGCTCGAGAGCATGGCCAGATATTCGGCGGCCTTGCCGGCATTGGCGCGCATCGCATCAAAACTGGTGAGGTTGCTCAGCTCCATGCGCTCTATATATAAGTTATTTCTAATTTAGTAAGCTCTAATATATAACGCGACACATGATGCCGCGCGGGCGCATGCAGCAAAGGGTAAGCCGCCCCGGCCTGCCTTGGGGGCAATAGGCCGAGGCGGCGTTGCGGCCAACCAGGTCGCGAGGTCGGCCTTGCAAGAGGGATCGGCGCGGGATCGCTTTCGCACCGATTCTTCCTGCTTCGTGCAATCTAGCGCCGGCCCGCGCCCCGCCGGATACGGAAACCTCCTTACTATCGACCCCGGTGCACGCCTGCTCTGACCGCACCGCGCATGCGGGGTGCTTCCGATTTTGCTAAGTGACTTGCGCTTTGGCCCGACTATTGTGGGAAGCGTGATGCCGCAAACGAACATGACCAATGGGAAGCCAAGATGCCCGGCATGATCACGGAAGGCGAAGGCAACCTTCACGCACTCATAGACACGGTGCCCGACGCTATGGTCGTCATCGACGAGGAGGGCTCCATCCGTACGTTCAGCATCGGCGCAGAACACATGTTCGGCTATGCCGAAGCCGAAGTGATCGGGCAGAACGTGAGCCTGCTAATGGCGCAACCCGATCGCGACCAGCACACTGGCTATATCGAGCACTATCTCGACACTGGCCGGGCGCAGATAATCGGCGCAAGCAGGGTCACTACGGCTCGCCACCGCGACGGGCACAGCTTTCCGATCAATTTGGCGGTTGGCGAACTCAAACGGGGAAGCCAGCGCGGCTTCGTCGGCTTCATGCGCGATCTCACCGAGAGCAGGCAAACGGAACGCGAACTGCTTACTTTGCAGGCAGAGTTGGCACATGTTTCACGTATCTCGTCGATGGGTTCGCTTGCAACTTCGCTCGCGCATGAGCTTAACCAGCCGCTCACGGCGGTGGTCAATTACTCCAATTCTGCCCGCGACCTTCTGGACGATCCGACTTCTGCAAATCTGGATTTGGCGCGTGAGGCGATGGATGAATGCGCTCGCGAGGCAATCAGGGCGGGCCAGATCGTGCACCGGTTGCGCGACTTCATCGCAAGCGGCGAAACCGAGCGACAGATCGCCAGCCTTCGGCGCATCATCCAGGAAGGCGCGGCGCTCGCGCTGATAAACGGGGACGGCAGAGGTGTCGATTTCGAGACCGAGTTCAGCGCTTCGTCCGACAAGGTTCTGGCGGACTCGGTCCAGATCCAGCAGGTGGTCGTCAACCTGCTACGCAACGCGCTGGAGGCGATGTCCGACGCCACCCGCAAGCAGCTGCGCATCATCGTCCGCGATGGCCCTCAGGGCTTGATCGAAGTCGCCATTGCCGACAGTGGCCCTGGCCTCACAAAAAGCGTTGCCGAACGCTTGTTCCGTCCATTCAACAGCACCAAGGCGCAGGGCATGGGGTTAGGCTTGTCAATCTGCCATACGATCATCACGGCGCATGGGGGGAATATCTGGGCCGAGCCTTCGAAGCTTGGCGGCGCTGCATTCCATTTCACCTTGCCGCTGGCGGAGGTCGACGATGGCGACGACTGAACACCCGGTCTACCTGGTCGATGACGACGAGTCCGTCCGCCGGTCGGTCGGTTTCATGCTCAAAACTTCCGGCTTCAAGGTCGAACTCTATGTCGGCGGGTTAGAATTCCTGCACGATGCGCGCCAGCTTGAACCGGGCTGCGTGCTGCTCGACATCCAGATGCCAGAGGTCGGGGGCCTCGAGGTGCAGCAACGGCTGCTGGAGCACGGCCTTGCTTTCCCGGTGATCGTCATGACCGGGCATGGCGATGTGAACGTCGCAGTGCAGGCGATGAAGGCTGGCGCGGTCGACTTCGTCGAGAAGCCCTTCGCCAAGGAAGCCCTGCTGGACGCCCTGAGCGAAGGCTTCGAACGACTTGAGCGCAGCGACCTCAAGACCGCCCGGCGCGAAGAAGCCCGGTTGCGGCTCAACGGTCTTACCGTGCGCGAACGCGACGTATTGGAAGGTTTGGTGGCCGGCCATCCGAACAAGACGATCGGTTACGATCTCGGAATCAGCTCGCGGACCGTAGAAATCCATCGCGCCAATCTGATGCGCAAGCTCGATGTGACCAACCTGTCCGACCTGCTGCGCATCGCCTTTGCGGCCGGGGTCGGTGAATGATCCTCAATCGGGCAAATTGGCTCTGATCGCCCCGTCCCGGTTATAAATGTCTGGCAGGATCTCGACCGCGCCAGCACTGTCGCGCACTGCCGTGAAATAGGTGATGTAGACTGGCACGGGTCTGGCGATTCTGACTGTGGTCGTCTTGCCCGAAGCGACGATGCTGTCCACGTCCTCTCTGGTCTTCACGCCTTCAAGCAGGGTCGCCGCATAACCGATGGCATCGCCTGTGCGGATGCAGCCGTGGCTGAAGGCGCGCACTTCCTCCTCGAACAAATTCTTGTTCGGCGTGTCGTGCATGTAGACCGAGAAACGGTTGGGCATCACCAGCTTCATCTGGCCCAGCGCATTGTTGGGCCCGGGACGCTGGCGATACTGTCCATTGCTCCAGACGTAACCCCGCTCTCGCGCGAGCGCGGGATTTCGCCGTACGAGCGCCCCCACGCTTTCGCGCACGATGCTGGCGGGGATTTCCCACCAGGGATTGAGGATCACCCCTTCGATCATGGCGTTGAACACCGGTGTCGGGGTCGATTTCTTCCCCACGATCACTCGCCATGTTTCCGCTTTCGCTCCGTCGCGCCACAGATCGGCCTCGAACCGCGCGGGATTGACCAGCACATAGTCGCTACCCAGCGAACGGGGCATCCAGCGCCAACGTTCCATATTGCGCGCGATCGCCTTGCGCCGATCCGCATCGGTCTCGTTCGCTAGTGCTGTCTTGAGTGCGGAATAGTCGGCATGCGCCGGGCGCAGCAGGGCGAAGAACGTATCGAGCGTGTCGTCCTCGACGGCCCGTTCGAGCATCGGTTCGAGCGCGATCTCACGGTCGCTGTCGACGATATTCCATCCCGCCCGCTCGGCTTGGGTAGCCGATCCCAGCAGGTGCGCACGCGCCAGCCGCAGCGCCAGCATCGTCGCTTCATCGTCGATCGATTGCTGGTCGCCCTCAACCACGGCGCGGTCGAGCGAAGTGGAAGACATCCTTGGCAAGGCATCGAGCGGGGCCGAATCGACCCAGCGCTTGAGCGTGGTGATGTCGCTGGATGACCATGTGCTGTCATTTACCTGCGCCGATGCGGCGGCAGTCCAGATCAGCAGCGCAATCGTCGCAATAAGGCTTCGCTTCATCCGTGAATCCGTCCCTTTGGCTTGCCGGAGCATAGGTCGGCACCCACATTAACGCAAAATGAGACAAGGGATCGCACCATGAAACTCAACCGACGCTACTTCATTGGCGCCTCGATCGCCATGACGGCAGGGCTAGCTGCGCCATTGACGCGGGCCGCGCCGAACACCCCACCAGCATTGCCGCCGGTGCCTGCCCAGCCCAAACTGGCCGAGCCGCCCGCATTGCTCCAGCAGGCACTGGCCGCGCTCGACAGGCACGGCGCACAGATCGCGCTCCGCGACCGCTTGGGTATCGCTGACTTCTCCGAGCATTCGAAGGAAATGCGTTTCCACATGGTCGACATTGAGGCCGGAAAGATCGACCGTTCCTATCTGGTTTCGCACGGCAGGGGTTCCGATCCGGCCAACACCGGGTTCGTCCAGCGCTTTTCCAACCGGCCTGGCTCGAATGCCTCCTCGAAGGGCAGTTTCCTCACTGGCGACGCCTATTACGGGAAGCACGGGCGTTCGCGCCGCCTTCACGGGCTCGAAGAGCAGAACGACCATGCCTTTGCCCGCGCAATCGTGATCCATGGCGCGAACTATGTCGATCGCGATATGGCGATCGACCAGGGGCGGATCGGGCGCAGCCTCGGCTGCTTCGCCTTTGAGCAGAGCGAGATAGGCGAAGTGCTCGAATTGCTTGGCCCGGGCCGCTTGCTGTTCGCGGCAGGCTGAAGCCAGCGCCACACACCTCTTCGTCGCCGGTAGGGCGATGCGCGTGATTGACCCCGATCAATGCATTTTCGCCTCATTTGGGCGATAAAGTATTCAATGTGATGGGTCGCCGCACGGAGATGAGAGGTGACAGCACACAACCCTATCAGGAAGGTTTCAGCCGACCTACCGGCGATCTTGCGGGCAAATGCCGAGCTATTGCCTGCGCCTGACTCGCGAGAATTTGCGGAGGCATTCGACCGTTTTGGCGATGCCCGGATCGTGCTGCTGGGCGAAGCTACGCACGGAACGCATGAGTTCTACACCGCCCGCGCGCAGATTACCCGTCGACTGATCGAACGCCACGGATTCAACATCGTCGCGGTCGAAGGCGACTGGCCCGATGTCGCCCGGATCGACGATTACGTCCGGCACAATGCACCGCGTCCGCGCAGCGGAGAGCCGTTCACCCGCTTCCCCACCTGGATGTGGCGCAACCAGGAAGTGCTCGCCTTTGCCGACTGGCTGCGCGGCCACAACAGCAAGCTGCCCGAAGCCGACCGCGCGGGCATGTGGGGCCTCGACGTCTACAGCCTGCGTGAGTCGATCCATTCCGTAATCGCCTATCTCGATCGGCATTGCCCCGAAGATGCCGATGAGGCCCGGCGGCGCTATGGCTGCCTGACCCCATGGCAGGACGAACCGCAGCATTATGGGCAGGCGGTGAAATATGGCGGGATGGCCAAATGCGAAGATGCGATGGTGGCCCAGCTCAATGCCTTGCTGGCTAAGCGCATGGAACTGATCGCGCGCGATGGCGAAAACTACCTCGATGCTGAACAGAACGCCCGGATCGTGCGCGCAGCAGAGCGCTATTATCGCGCAATGTACAATGGTACAGTCGAAAGCTGGAACCTGCGCGACCGGCACATGTTCGACACATTGCAGACGCTGATGGCGCATCGCAAGGACGCACGCGCAGTGGTGTGGGCGCACAATTCGCATGTCGGGAATGCCGCCGCGACCGCCATGGGCTGGCAAGGCGAGTTCAACATCGGCGAGCTGGTGCGCAAGTCCTATGGCGACCAGGCAGTGCTGGTCGGATTCGGCACCGATCGCGGCACGGTTGCCGCCGCATCGGACTGGGGCGCGAACATGCATGTCATGAAGGTGCTCCCGGCGCGCGATGACAGCTGGGAAGCCGCCTTTCGATGCACCGGTATCGCCCGCAGCCTCACCGATTGGCGCGGAGGCAAGAAAAAGGAGCTTGTCGACGCGCTCTCCAACGTGTTGCTCGAACGCGCGATCGGGGTCGTCTACCGGCCCCAGACCGAGCGCATGAGCCATTATTTCCAAGCGGTACTCGCCGAGCAGTTCGATGCATGGATATGGTTCGAGGAAAGCCGCGCCGTTACGCCGCTGGGCCCCGAGCATCCGCACGGCGCCCCCGAAACCTGGCCGTTCGGGCTATGAACGCGGCTCTGCCTCAGCCCGATTGTAGCGAAGTGACGCTGGGAGGCACGCTTGGCCTCAAGGCCTTCCTGGGCGTGCCTGCCGGTGCAAAAGGGCTGGTGATTTTCGCGCATGGCAGCGGCAGCGGCCGGATGAGCCTGCGCAACAATTATGTCGCGCAGCGCCTGCGCCATGCGGGTCTCTCCACACTGCTGCTCGACCTGCTTTCGCCGATTGAGGAAGCCGACCGGCGCAATGTGTTCGATATCGGCCTGCTCGCTTCGCGCCTGCGGCTCGCAGTCGACTGGGCCGCTGCCAACCCCACGACATCGGGGTTGAGCCCGGCCTATTTCGGGGCGAGCACCGGCGGCGGAGCAGCCATCCGCGCTGCGGCGGGCGATCCGCGCATCGCAGCCGTCGTTTCGCGCGGAGGCAGGCCGGGCCTTGCCGGTGCGGATGCGCTCATGCAGCTGCGTGCACCCACCCTGCTGGTGGTCGGCAGCCTCCACGGGATAGTGATCGACCTCAACCAGGCGGCAGCGTCCGCGATGCGCTGCGAGCACCATCTCGCGATCGTGCCGGGTGCCGGCCATCTGTTCGAGGAGCCGGGAACGCTCGATCAGATCGTCGAGCTCGCCAGCGCATGGTTCCTCCACCATTTGCGGGAGAATACGTCATGACTTCGAGCCAGGGCTATTTCAACGACCGGCGGGAGGCCGGGCGAAAGCTGGCCGACGCGCTCGCCGTGCTCGCACTTGCGGACCCGATCATATTGGCGCTGCCGCGCGGCGGCGTTCCTGTCGGCTATGAAGTCGCAAAGCAGCTCAAGGCCCCGCTCGACATATTGATGGTGCGCAAGATCGGCGCGCCCGGCCACGAAGAATACGGCATCGGAGCGCTGGTTGATGGCGCTTCGCCGCAAGTGGTGATCGACGAAGCAACTGCCCGGCTGGTGGGCGCGACCCCGGAGTATATCCAAGGCGAGGTTAAGCGGCAGTTGGCCGAAATCGAGCGCCGCAGAGCGGCATTTGGCTCAGGTCTTGCGATCCCCTACGCGGGGCGCACAGTGGTGGTGGTGGATGACGGGATTGCCACCGGCGGCACGGTCAAGGCGGCGCTCAAGGCGCTGCGCAAATCGGGCGCAGGACGGATCGTACTGGCAGTGCCGGTCGCACCGCGGTCCGCCCTGATCGACCTCGAGCCATGGTGCGACCGCATCATCTGCCTGTCCTCGCCAGAACCCTTCTATGCGGTGGGAGCGCACTACGCCGATTTTGGCCAGACGAGCGATACCGAAGTGGTCGATCTGCTGGCGAAGGCGCAAGAATCGAGCGAGGCCGGGGCCAAATAACCGGTAGCTATTTGCCGGTTTTGTGCTTCGCCCGGTGCGCGGCGTAGCTCCGCAGCACTTCCTTCATCTGCACAATGGCCTCGCGGCGATCGCGGTCGCTGCGCAACTCGCCGAGCTGCCGCTTCAGCGAAGTGGCAAAATCGGCATAGGCATTCTGCCAGTCGCGCCCGATGGCCTGCTCAAGATCGGCTCTTCCGGTTTCGGTACGTCGCGCGGCCTTGCCAGCAGCCAATTCGTAGCGCTCTCCTATCTGCGGCAGTCGTACGTTCAGTCCCGGACTGCGGCGTTGAAGCTCGCGGCGCATTCCTTCCATCGAAGAAGCTTCGCCATGATCGAGGAACAGCGTGCCTGCAATGGGCGAACGTTCTTCGATCCATTCGAGCAGCTCGTGCTGGTCTGCATGGGCGGAATAGCTGTCGATCCGCCGGATCTGCGCTCGCACGCGCACATCGGTGCCGCTGATCCGCACCGCCTGCGCCCCTTCGAGTATCACTCGCCCGAGCGTCCCCTCGGCCTGGTAGCCGACGAGCAAGATCGTTGAATCGCGCCGGTGGAGGTTGTGCGCCAAATGGTGCCTGACCCGGCCGCCTTCGCACATGCCGGACGCAGCCATGATGATCGCGCCCGACGTGGAATTGAGTTTGATCGATTCCGCGACGTCGGTCACGAAATGAAACAAGGGATCGTTGAAGATGTTGCGTTGGCCGGTATCTTCCAGCTCGCTCGTATAGCGGGAGAACACTTCGGTTACGCGATTGGCGAGCGGCGAATCCACGAAGACATGCACATTGCGGATCGCTCCGGTTTGCAACAGGGCGTGCAGGTCCAGCAGGAGCTCCTGCGTACGTTCCAGCGCGAATGCCGGGATAACAAGGTTCCCGCCGCGCACCAGCGAGGCTTCGACTTCGGCCTGCAGCAGCTTGCGCCGCTGCTCAATCGTCACCGGCTCACGTGCACGGTCGCCATAGGTGGATTCGCAAATCACGTGATCGAAGCCCGATGGCCCTGCCGGATCGAGCTGGAAGGCCTTGTTCTCCGGCCCCACATCGCCCGAACACATGACATGCACACCGCCCGCATAAAGCTCAACCGAGGCCGAGCCCAGGATATGGCCAGCATTCCACAGCCGCGCGCGAAAGCTGGGTGCAGGCTCGAAATAATGCTCCAGCTCGACCGGGCGGCACTTGCGCCAGGCCGCCATCGCATCCTCGCTGTCATAGACCGGCTCGAACGGTTCATCTCCCGCGCGGTCGCGCCTGCGATTGCGCCGCTCGGCTTCGTTTTCTTGGATCCGGCCTGAGTCCGCCAACATGTATTCGAGCAGGTCGGCCGTAGGCCGGGTGCACCAGATCGGACCTTTGAAGCCCTGTTTGACCAGCTTGGGCAGCAATCCGCTGTGGTCAATATGCGCATGGGTGAGCACCACAGCATCGATCTTACGCGGATCGAATGTGAATTCTGCAAAGTTGAGGCGTTCGAGCGTGCGCGATCCCTGGAACATCCCGCAATCGACCAGGATGGTGCTGTCACCATGGGTGAATTCCATGCAAGAGCCCGTTACGGTGCGCGCCGCACCGTGAAACGCAAGCGAGAGCGCGCCATCGGCCATCATTCGTTCTCCAGCCACCCCTGATCGAGAATTGCCCCAGCAAGCAGCCCGGCAAGCGGGATCGTAGCGGTCGGCCCCTGCACCGAGTCAGTCGAACGGATGCGGTCGATCCCTGAAGCGGCGAGTTCCGCCAACTCCGCATTATTCGACAGGCAGTGCGTGACTATGGCGTCGACTCCCGCCGCGCCCGCTTCGCGCAACAGCCTCGCCGCGCATTGCAGCGTTCGTCCGCTGGAGATGACATCGTCGACCAGTATGGCGCGACGTCCGGTGACGGCGCCAAGGCCTTCAAAGGCGATCGATACGTCGCGATCGCCATGGCGTTGCTTTTCGCCCAGCAGGACGTCCAGGCCCATCGGCTGCGCAATCGCCTCGACCCATTGGCGCGATTCCGCATCGGGGCCGACCAGCACAGGATTGTCGGCACGGTCGATGGCCTGCGAAAGGACCGGCGCAGCCGAGAGGCTTACTGCATCGGTCCCCGACATGACTTCATCGAGCGAGGCGATCCGGTGCAAATGCGGGTCGACAGTCAGCACACCGTCGAAATGCTGCGCCAGCAGCGCACCGATGACCCGCTGGCTCACCGCCTGACCAGGCTCGAAGGCCATGTCCTGCCGCATGTAAGCCAAGTAAGGCGCCACCAGCACCACCCGCGCAGCGCCATTATCGCGCAGGGCGGATGCGGCCAGCAAGATCTCGACCAGCTTGGCGTTAGGATCGTCGAGCGAGCGATAGAGCAGAGCGATCGACGGCGCGCGAGCCACTTGCACCAGGCTTTCGCCATCAGGGAAGCGGTGCAGACTGATTGAGCTGATATCGCAGCCGAGGGCCCCAGCGAGGCGAGCGGCAGGAGCATATTCTTCCGCAAAGGCGAACACCGCGCCCGCCACTAGCCGATCTCGTAACCCGAGTTTTCTTCGGCGCAGTCACAGCCAAAGCCAAGCCCCGCTTGGGAACCGGCGTAAATGCGGTAGAGCGTATCGCCCTTGCTGACCTGCTCGCCGATCTTGTGCATCAAATAGAGCCCCGCACCCTGGTCCATCGGAGCACCGGCCTGCCGAGCCACCTTGGCGATCCGTTCGCAATCGATAGCGACAATCCGCCCTGATCGGTGGGCCTTCACTTCGTGCTGGAACCCCCCAAGCTCGGGCATTGCAGGCTTGCGCCCCTGCGCCTCAATGATCCGCTCCATCGCGGCCAGCGCTTCACCCGAAGCGAGCAGTTCGAGCGCGCGCGAATAGCCCTTCCCGCCTTCGATCGCCGGATCGAAATCGAGCACGTGCCCGGCGAGAGCCACTGCATGGTCGCGCAGGTCCTCGGGCGCGTCGGGCTCGTTGCGCAAGACCGCCAGCACATCGCGAGCCTCGAGCACCGGCCCTACCCCGCGCCCGACCGGCTGGCTGCCGTCAGTGAACACGATCTTGGTCACAAGCCCCATGTGCCGCGCGACATATTCGAACAGCTTGCGCAGACGAACCGCATCGTTCTGGCTGCGGACCTTGGCGGTCGGCCCAACCGGGATATCGATCACCAGATGGGTAGAACCCGCCGCCACTTTCTTCGAGATGATCGACGCGACCATCTGCTCGAATGTGTCGAGCCTGAGCGGGCGTTCGACAGAAATCAGAACGTCATCCGCAGGTGAGAGGTTGACCCGCCCACCCCAAGCCAGAACCGCATGCTCCTTCGCGACAATCTCGGCCATCTTCTCGGCGCTGAGGTTCACTTCGGCCAGCACTTCCATCACATCTGCCGTGCCGCAGGGTGACGTGATCGCGCGGGAGGAAGTCTTCGGGCAGATCAGGCCATGCGCGGCGACGATCGGCACTACGATCATCGAAGTGCGGTTGCCGGGAATGCCGCCAATGCAATGCTTGTCGACCACCAGCGGCGCGTTCCACTTGAGACGGTTGCCGACATTGACCATCGCCCGCGTCAGCGCGAGCGTCTCCGGCGTGCTCATGAACCCGGCACATGCGACAAGGAATGCAGCGATTTCCATCGGGGAATAGCGATGCGCCGCTATATCGCCGATAATCGCACCGACTTCCGCCTCGCCGAGTGTGTCACCGTCGATCTTGCGTCGCACATAATCGAGGCTGGCTGGTGGGCGCGCTTGCGCGATTTCTACTTCGGTACCTTCAGACAGGTTGAGCCGACGATAGGCCTGTTCGCCGAGGCCGATTTCGCCATGCCCGATGATCCCTTCATCATCGACAAGCGCCAGTGTGGCGAGGATTTCGCTGGAACCGCCAGTGACGCGGATCTTGCGCAAAGCCTGGAATTGTTCCGCGGAATAGCCATTGGCGTGACGCAGCAGAAAGGCCGTGTTTTCCGGGTAGGTGTCGATCGGGAGGCGCCGGATGCGGAGCAATGAACCCTCATGGTTTTGGGCGCGCGAAAACGCGGCCATGGTCTAGATAGGCCTACATGCTGTGGCTAGTCTTGTTTCATGTCAAATTTTGTAAGTGCCATAGTTCACCGGCGCCCAATTCAGGTGAATTGGACGCCGTCGCTAATCAGAAGCGAGTTCTTGGTGGGCTCGGGACCCTAAAATTCCTGAGTCAGGCTGACCTCGAATCCGTTCTCGTTGCCCGACCCGCCAATTGCGACCGTCGCGGTTCGTTCTGTACAAATCAAAGAAGTATGTACCGCCTGCGCAGGCGCGGTCAGGAGGAATTGAGGCGACAGTAAGGCGAAGGCCACGAGTACGATCCGCAGATATGCGGAAATTGTCGAATGCAGCGCCATAATTGCCCCCTTCGCACCGATACGCCATCACGCGCGCGACCAGATCAAAAATCGCGAAGGTGATAGGGATGACCATGGCCGGATCTGTGATCGGAGCCGGCATCCTGCGGACTCCCGGCGTCGTCGCGAACGAGGTTCCGGTGTTCTGGATCGCCATGCTGCTGTGGGCGCTGGGCGGCGTCTATGTGTTCCTGTCAGTCAATGTCGCCGCGGAACTGACCGTGGCCCTCCCCAAGGCGGGAGGCATTTATGTGCCGGTGCGTGAAGCCTTTGGCGACAGCATGGGCCTGTTGGCGGGATGGGCGGTATGGGCCGGCTATGCCGCCGGGGGCGCAGCACTGACGCTGGCTTTTGCGGATTTCCTCGGCAGTGTGGTGCCGTTGGTTGCGGCCAACAAGCCGACCGTGGCGGTCATAGCGATGCTCGCGGTGACCCTGCTCAACCTGCCCGGCGTCGAAGAGGGGCGCGTATCGAACATCCTCGGCCTCGCGATCAAACTGAGCCTGCTGGCCTGTGTCGTGATCGCGGCCATAATGGCGGGTCCGGCAGCCCCTGCAACCGGCGATGCGCCTCTCGGCCTCGCCGGGGAGGGAAGCATTATCGGATGGGTCGCGCTGATCACGGCATTCCAGATCGTGCTGGGGGCATATGACGGATGGCAGGGGCCCACCTTCTTCGCCGAGGCAGACGAGAATCCCGCCTGCAACATCCCGCGCGCCTTCTTTCGTTCGGCTGCCATCATCTTGGTCGTCTATCTCGTCATCAATTTGTGCGTTTTCACCGTGCTCGACCTTGATCTGATGCGGACATCGGAATTGCCGGTCGCAATGGTGGTCGAAGGCTTGCTTGGCCCCGCTGGGCACACCCTGACCGGCCTTGCCGCCGCGATCATGGCACTGTTCACGCTCAACGCACTGGTGATGACGCACCCGCGCATTTTGTTCGGCCTGGCCCGCGACGGGCTGTTCCTGCACCATGCGACTTACGTGAACCGCGGCGGCACCCCTTGGGTGGCCATGCTGATCGGCACTGCCATCGCTATCCCGATGATCCTGACTGGCGGCTATGTGTTCGTTTTCAAGATACAGGTAGCTGCAGCGATTCTTGCGTCCGTGCTTTACAATGCAGCCTATTTCACCTTGCGCTGGACCCGGCCCGACCTGCCGCGCCCGTTCCGCGCCTAGGGCCATCCGGTGCTTCCTGGACTGATACTGGCGATCACCGCTGCCCTCCTGGTAGCAGTAATCGTCGCCGATCCGGAGAGCGGATTGTGGGTCGGTGGCCTGATGGCGATCTGCATTCCCGTGGGACTGCATCTCGGCCATAAGCGGCGCGTCGCGAAAGCGACCGGGCCCGACTGAGGCCAAACTTTGCCCGCTAAATCCGGCTGTCGTTAAGCGCAGCGTAGATCAGCGTCTTGAGCTGGCGCCGGATTGGATAGGTGCTGGAGGGGTAGACCTGCGTCATGAACACGCAGGTGATGCCTTCCAGCGGATCGACGAAAAATGCGGTCGAATAGGCACCGCCCCAGTAGAACTCGCCGAGGCTCGAGGGCATCAGCGTCTTGGCCGGATCGATCACCATCGCAAAACCCAGGCCGAAGCCGGTCCCGGCATTGTTGCTTTCGGAGAACAGGCTGCTCGAGATCTGGGTCAGGTCCGCTCCGCCCGGCAGACGGTTGGTCCGCATCAAACGCAGCGTCTTGGGGCTGATGATGCGCGCACCGTCGAGTTCGCCACCGTTGAGCAGCATCTTTGTGAAGCGGTGATAGTCGGCGATCGTGCCGCACAGTCCGCCGCCGCCGCTGTCGAACCGCCCCGGTTCGTTGAGCTTGCTGGTCGGGCCGGCGTCGATCATCTTGGGTGGGCCGCCGGGAGCATATTGATAGGCATCCACCAGCCGGTCCTGTTGCCCCTCGGCAATGCCGAAAGCGGTATCGGTCATGCCCAGCGGGCGGAAGATATGCTCACGGAAATAGTCGCCCAGCCGCATGCCGCTGATCCGCTCGACACAAATGCCCAGCACGTCGGTCGCAATCGAATAGTTCCAGCCCTGCCCGGGCGCGAATTCGAGTGGCAGGTCGGCCAGAATACGGATGACGTCATCCGAAGTGTGGCGGCTGCGCGCAAAGTCGAGATTGTGCTCGCGATAGACCGCGTCGATGTTGGTGCGGTTCTGCAACCCATAGGTCAGCCCGGACATATGGGTCAGCAGGTCCACAAAACGCATCGTCGGTGCGGGAGTGCCGGGCGCGAACGGAATGCTTCCGCCGCCCCCGCCATAGACCTTGAGGTCCTTGAACTCGGGCAGGACCTTGGTGACCGGCTCTTCCAATGCCACCTTGCACTGCTCGACCAGTTGCATGAAAGCGATCGACGTGAGCGGCTTGCTCATCGAAGCGATGCGGAAGATCGCATCGTCGCGCAGCGCCTCGCGCCCTTCCCCCATCCTTCCGCGTGCATCGTAGTAGACCGGCTGCCCGTCGCGCGCGACCATAAGCTGCGTCATGGGCAAGCGGCCGCTGTCCAAATAGCTCGCCTGCAGGAACGGTCCGATCCGCTCGAGACGATCTGGGTCGAAACCGAGCGAAGACGGATCAACGCAGGCAAACGGACTGGTCATCATCTATTCCCCAATAGCAATGCTTGTGAGTGACGGCCTTCGCACCTAGCATCCGGTTTGCGAAAGTCACACCGGATTGAGAGAGAGGCGAGTTGAGCGACAAAACCAGTTCCGCGACACTGTCGTTTTGGACAAAATCAGCAGGCTGGCCAGCGATGTCGCTGGGCGAGATCGAAGCCACGCTATGCGCGCCAGGGCAGCGCTTCGAAATGGAAACGGTCGAGATCCGCCGCGTGCCCACCCGCGTATGGAAGTATGCGCCGGCTTCGCTCAGGGTGTTGGCCGATCACGCCCGCAGCCACGGCCAGCGGCTTATGACGATCTATGATGACGAGCGGATCAGCTATGATGCTTGGTACCGCGCGGTCGCTACTTTGGCCGCCGAACTTCACCGCCGGGGCGTGGCGAAGGGGGACCGCGTTGCGCTCGCCATGCGCAACCTTCCCGAATGGCCGGTGGTATTCTTCGCCGCGACGACCATCGGCGCGATCTGCGTTCCGCTCAACGCCTGGTGGACCGGCCCCGAACTCGCCTACGGCCTAGCCAATTCGGGCGCGAGCACGCTGATCAGCGATGCCGAGCGCTGGGATCGGATCGCTCCTCACCGGTCCGAATGTCCCGAACTTCGCACCGTCCTTGTATCCCGTGCTGAGTCGCTGGAGGGCGGGACCGAGAGGCTGGAAGACATCATCGGCACACCGCATGACTGGGCGGGCCTGCCCGAAGCGACGATCCCCGATGTCGAGCTGTCGCCCGACGATCCGGCCACGATCTTCTACACCAGCGGGACCACCGGCCATCCGAAGGGCGCACTGGGCAGCCATCGCAATCTCACCACCAACATTTTCTCGACCGCCTATGCCGCTGCACGGTCAGTCATGCGGCGCGGCGAGGAGTTGCCTCCACCCGCTCCAAAGGTCGGGCTGACCGTGATCCCGCTATTCCACGTCACCGCATGTTCGGCCGGGCTGATGGGACAGCTCTTCGCCGGGCACACGATCATCTACATGCACCGCTGGGACGCGGTGAAAGCCTTCGAGATCATTGAGCGCGAAAAGGTCAATCTGGCAGGGGGCGTTCCCACGATCGCCTGGCAGATGATCGAACACCCCGATCGCGCAAAATATGATCTCTCCAGCCTTGAATCGATTTCCTATGGCGGTGCGCCCGCCGCCCCCGAACTGGTGCGCGAGATCTACGAGATCTTCGGCGCAATGCCGGGCAATGGCTGGGGCATGACCGAAACCATGGCGACGGTCACCAGCCATGCGGGCGAAGACTACCTCAACCGCCCCGAAAGCTGCGGGCCGCCGGTCCCGGTGAGCGACCTCAAGATCACTGACGACAAGGGCCATACCCTTCCCACTGGCGCAGTCGGCGAATTGTGGGCACGCGGGCCGCAAATCGTGATGGGTTATTGGAACCGGCCGGAAGCCACCGCGGAAACCTTTGTCGACGGCTGGGTGCGAACCGGAGACCTCGCCCGGCTCGACGAGGAAGGCTTCTGCTATATTGTGGACCGCGCGAAGGACATGGTGATCCGCGGGGGTGAAAACATCTATTCCTCCGAAGTGGAGAACGTCCTCTACGACCATCCGGCGGTGACCGACGCGGCGCTGATCGGCATACCCCACAAGACGCTGGGCGAGGAACCGGCGGCAGTGGTCCATCTTGCGCCCGGCATGTCGGCAAGCGAGCAGGAACTGCAGGATTGGGTCGCCGACCGGCTGGCCAAGTTCAAGGTGCCGGTGAAGATCGTGTTCCTAAGCGAAACTCTGCCAAGAAATGCCAACGGCAAGATCCTCAAGAAGGATCTGGGGGCGCTGTTCGAAAACGGCTGACGCGGACGAACACCCTGACCTAGCCAGAAGTGATGACGGGCCCGGACACATTCGTCCGAGCCCGCCCTCAAACTGCGTTATGCCGCCCGGCTCAGTAGCCGTTGAGCCTGGCGTGCCGGTCTTTCAGGAAGCCGCTGCTGCCCCAGCTTGCTTCGAGCACGCGGGCGCGCTTGAGGTAGAAGCCGACGTCATATTCGTCGGTCATGCCCACGCCGCCGTGGAGCTGGATGCCTTCGCGGCTCATCAGGTGCAGCACGTCATTGGCGCGGGCCTTGGCGAGGCACGCCGCCTCCGGCACCTTGAAGCCAGTGTCGAGCGCAGTGAGGCCTGCTTCGACCGCGGTGCGCATCAGTTCAAGGTCGGTATAGAGGCCCGCCATCCGGTGCTGGAGCGCCTGGAACGTGCTCAGCACCTGGTTGAACTGCACGCGCTGCTTGAGATAGGCGAGCGTGGTGTCGAACACAGATTGCGCCATGCCAAGCATCTCGGCCGCGGTAAGAATGCGCGCCCGGTCGAGGATCGCCTCGGCAAGATTATCGCCGCCATCGGCAAGCTTTTCCGCCTGTGCCGAAGCGAAAGTGACTTCGGCATGATCGCGCCGGTCGACCAGCTCGCGGTCGGACAATGACACGCCCTCGCCCTTCTCGACCAGGCAGACGCCGTCGCTCGCCAGCACGATGAACAGGCCCGCCCCGTTCGCTTCGTGCACGAAGGATTTGGTGCCCGAGAGCTTGCCGCCCGAAACGCTTGTTTCGGCAACTGCGCCGCGATGCCGCGGGCCTTCGTCGAAGGCGAGCGTACCGATCAGTTCGCCGCTGGCAAGCTGAGGCAAATACTTCTCCTTCTGCGCCTGCGAACCGCCCAATGCGATCGCACTGGCGGCGAGCGATGAAGCGACCAGCGGGCTGGCGGTAAGCGTCTTGCCCAGCTCTTCGACCACCAGGCCAAGGCTCATCCAGCCGAAATCGGTGCCGCCGAATTCTTCCGGAACGATTATGCCGGTCCAGCCCATCTGGCCCATTTCGGCCCATTTCGAGGCGTCGAAATCGAGGCCTGCGTCGCGCACCTTGCGCCATGCGTTGACCGGACTTTCATTTACTGCCCATTCGCGCGCCATGTCGCGCAGCATGGACTGTTCTTCATTGAGGACTGCCATTGTCTCCGCGCTCCCTTACTGGTGATCGAGCATGCCAAGGATACGCTTGGCGATGATGTTGTTCTGGATTTCGGTCGAGCCGCCATAGATCGTGGTGGCCTTGCCGAAGAGCCAGCCGCGGACGTGCTCCAGCTCTTTCTGCGTGAAGCCTTCGCCTTCCCAGCCCAGACCGCGGAAGCCCATGATCTCGATCAGCAGCTCGGCGCGCTGCTGGCCCAGCTTCGACCCCACGTTCTTGAGGATCGAGCTGATTTCCGACACGCCGCCCTGCGCCTTCGATTCCTCGATTGCGCGGCGGGCAGTGAGAAGGAAGGTGTTCCACGCGATCTCGTAATCGGCGATCCGCCCGCGCAAATCGGCATCGGCCAGCTGGCCGTTTTCGTCGGTGCCGAGATAATCCTTGGCGATCTTCGACAACGGCTGCGCATTAAGCATCGCCGCGCCGCCGCCCGAGATATTCGTCCGTTCGTGCTGCAGCAGGCGCTTGCCGATGTTCCAGCCCTGCCCTTCTTCGCCGACAAGGTTTTCCTTGGGCACCTGCACATCGGTGAAGAAGGTTTCGCAGAACGGGCTCATGCCGCTGATCATCTGGATCGGCCTGACTTCGACGCCGGGCGCATCCATGTCGATCAGCAGGAAGGAAATGCCCTTGTGCTTGTCGCTTCGATCGGTGCGAACCAGGCAGAAGCACTTGTCGGCCCATTGCCCGCCGCTGGTCCAGGTCTTCTGGCCATTGACGACATAGTGATCGCCCCTATCCTCAGCGAAAGTCTGAAGGTTTGCGAGGTCAGAACCGGCATTGGGTTCGGAATAGCCCTGGCACCAGCGGATCTCGCCGCGACAGATCGGGGGGATATGCTCCTGCTTCTGCGCTTCATTGCCATATTCGAGCAGCGTGGGGCCGAACATCATCACTCCCATGCCGCCGATCGGGTTCCATGCACCCGCCATGGCCATTTCCTGCTCGAGGACGCGCGCCTGCTTCTTGGAAAGGCCGCCGCCGCCATATTGCTTGGGCCAAGTGGGAGTGCCCCAGCCGCGGCTGCCCATCGCGACACGCCAGGCCTTCTCCGCCTCGTTTTCCTCGGTCGGGCCGTCGACCGAACGCAAGGCGTTGCCCTTGCCTTTCAGCTCATCCGGGAAATTCGCCTTGAGGAAGGCTTTGACCTCCCCCCTGAATGTTTCGAGGTCATCATCAGGCCGCGTACCGGCTGCCGTTGCCATTGTCTCTCTCCTTTTGCCGCATGGCCCCGAACCGGACGTTCGCCATGCTTTCAATTGCGGGCTGCCGTGCTGAAAATGCTCGATTGTCGCAAGCAGCGCTCAAACCGCTTACACCCAAGAGCCGAGAAGGGCGCAACCCCAAATTCCGATAAGGCCGGTTGCAGCTCGGCATGTCTCGCCAATCCCGGGTGGCGGAAACCGAAGTTGCAGTGCAGCTATCCGCCAGCTTTCCGATCGATCGCCTAGGCGGCGGCCATTTCGCCGCTTCGCACCAGCCGTCCGGGAAGCGCGCCCGTGTGGACCCCATTGCGATAGGTTACCTTGCCCGACACAAGAGTAGCGACGATACCGTCAGCCTTCTGGTGCATGCGTTTGCCGCCGGCAGGCAGGTCGTACTCGATGGTCGGGACATGGAGTTTCAGCGCGTCAAGGTCGATCACGTTCAGGTCGGCCTTCATCCCTTCGGCGATCCTTCCGCGATCGGTCAGCCCGACCAGCGCCGCCGCCCGGCTGGTGAGTT
This sequence comes from Altererythrobacter litoralis, assembly GCF_036324225.1. Classification (NCBI taxonomy): domain Bacteria; kingdom Pseudomonadati; phylum Pseudomonadota; class Alphaproteobacteria; order Sphingomonadales; family Erythrobacteraceae; genus Altererythrobacter; species Altererythrobacter litoralis. The sequence goes on along the minus strand of NZ_JAZDQV010000003.1, from coordinate 50,220 downwards.
CCGCAATAGCATCCGGCAGGTCGATCCGTTCATCAGGAGCGGCATCGCGAACCCAGCGCTGCAAATAGAACGTCGGGAAGCTGGCATCGCAAATCAGGCCATAATGGGCGCCGCCATCGGCCAGGGCCATGACGGTGTGCGAACTCCCCAGCATTTCGCGAACCGGCTTCAGATTGCCCTGGGTGTAGTTGGCCGCAGGCAGGTAGAAGACGACATGCCCGTCATTGCCCAGCAAGGCATCGTAAGCATATTCGTCGAGCGACAGGCCCGCCGCCTCGGCACGCGCATCGACGCGGTCTTGCTGTTGCGGTTCGTAATTCGGCGTGTCGTCCCACTGATAGGCAGCGCGGAAGGCTGCGATGAGCATCAGCGTGGTCGGATTGGTATCTTCGGGCTGCTCAGTAAGCAGTCTTGCCCGGAACGACGGGTCACGCATTGTCGCCACGCGCTCGGCAAGCGGCAGGCGCGCGATCTCCTTGTAGCTGGGGTGGCTGCTGAAATGGTGCAACGAAAGATCGAGCCCGAAGAACATCCCAACCGGGCGCGGCGCAACCTGGCCATGCATGACGAGCCCGTCCTCGGCCGCTTGTTCCAATCCCGCCAAATGGTGGCGCCAGCCCTCGCCCGGCTGGTTGGGCACATCGAGCAGAGTGAAGGATACTGGTCGGCCCGACTGCTCGGCCACCTGGCGCAGGATCGGAAATTCTACTTCCGCCGGTTCCGCGGGAGCGGGAATGATCTGGAACACGCCGCCATCGGCGTCGTTCAAGCCTGCCGCAAGAGCGCAGAGCTCATCGACATCCGAATAGAGGCTGGGCGCCAGGTCACCCGCCTTGGTGCGGTGCATGACATTGCGCGAGGTGGTCACGCCAAAAGCGCCCGCTTCGATCCCTTCGGCCACAAGTTTGCGCATGGCGGCCAGATCGTCGCCCGTAGGGGGCTCCTTACTGGCTGCGCGATCGCCCATCACATACACGCGCAGCGCCGAATGCGGGATCTGCGTGGCAATATCTATGTCGAGTTCGCGCTGTTCGAGTGCATCGAGGTATTCGGGAAAGGTCTCCCAGTTCCACGGCAGCCCTTCGACCATCACGACTTCAGGAATGTCCTCGATCCCCTCCATCAGCTTGACGAGGGTGTCGCGCTGTTCGGGACGACAAGGAGCAAAGCCGACCCCGCAATTGCCCATCACCGCCGTAGTAACGCCGTGGCCGGATGAAGGCGAAAGACGGTTCTCCCAAGTCACCTGGCCATCGAAATGGGTGTGAACGTCGACAAAGCCGGGCGTGACGATCTTGCCGGTGGCATCGATCACTTCGTCGGCATCGCCGTCAACCTGGCCGACTGCCACGATCCTTCCATCCCTTATGGCCACATCGCCAATCTGTGGTGGCGCGCCAGTTCCATCATGAATGGTCCCGCCCCGGATGATCAGGTCAAATTGCGCCATGCCCGTTCCCTCTCGACTTCTCCGAACCTGCGTCCGCCATCGCCTGCAAATGATCCCATATGGCAGCGGGCGCGGCAAACCGTTTCTGCCGTACCGCGGAACTTGCCGCCCCTCTCCTTTCGACTAGTCGGGGCTGGTCCGAATGCTGTTCTCGCCACGCGATCCGAAACTGGACATTGATGGAGTCATAAGCCTAGTTCGAAACCCGTGCTGGAAAGAGAATAGCAGAATGAAGGCCTGGCGCTTTGCGGTCGATCGTAGCGGTGCTGTCAGTCTAACGCTAACTGCTCTCCACTTGTCAGAGCTTGCCCTTCCCATACGTTGGTTCAGGCCATGAGGTTTTGCCACTCAGCCAGGGCGGCTGAGCGGCTTGCTTTGTAAGTCTGCCTATCGGTGAGATGGCGGTCTTGGTTGAAGTGATTGTGGACGTTAGCATGAACTGAGGCGAACTTCTGTAACGACTTCATCTGCCGAAATCGTTGCATGGCACGCTCTCTTCGTCGGAACGGCAAGTGCGAATTCTCAACCCGATTGTTGAGCCAGCGGCCCATCTCGCGGCGATCTTCAATTCCCAGATCGCGCATCGCTGCGGGGTATGATCTCAGGCCATCTGCGACGATCGCTTCGACCCTCCCGTGTCGCTTTAGTGCCTTCCTGAAGAAGCGCAGAGCGGCAGATTTGTCGCGCTTCTTTGTGACATAGCTTTCCAGGATCTCACCTTCGTGATCGACCGCCCGCCAAAGGTAATGAGTTTCGCCATTGATCTTCACAAAGACCTCATCGACATGCCAGCGCCAGTTTCGGAAACCGCGCATCCGGCTTATGCGCTGGCGCTGGATGTCTGCTGCAAACATAGGGCCAAATCTGTTCCACCAGAACCGAACCGTCTCGTGACAGATGTCGATCCCGCGCTCGGCCAGCAGGTCTTCGACATTCCGCAGGCTCAGCGGAAAGCGGACGTACATCATCACAACCAGGCGAATAACCTCAGGCGTTGAGTTGAAATAGCGAAAGGGACTAGCTTGTTTCTTGGGTCTGGGCATCCCATCGCACTACCCTCACCACCTGATCCGTCAATCAGGTGCATTTGCGCTGACAGTACCCCGGAGGTCCTTGGAGGACCCGCGTTGCGCATTTACTTTCATTTTACAAATGATATCTTCGCCATGCGACCCGAGGGAATTGGCACCTCCAGTTCCTTGACTGGCTCTGAGCGGGCTGACCCACAGGATGCCCGTTCGAATTTTTGTGTTTGTCACGTTCGCAGTAAGGGAGCTGAATATGCGCGATCTTATCGTAGCAACTTTAATTGCAGTGATGGCTGTTTCCAGCCCGGCAATGGCGCGGGAGCGCGCGGAAGGCGCAGCAGATCCGAACACTTTAACGCACGGGATGGTGCAGCTCACGCTTCGAGTTGGTCAGACTAAGCAACTCGAAGTTCTTGAGGCGTTTGGTGCACCTAATATCACGACGATTGATGCAAGCGGTCAGGAAGTTTGGGTCTTCGATAGGCACGCTACTGTAACTAGTGATTCCAGCGGCGGATTTTCGATCGGTATCGGCGCGGGCGGCGGCGTTGGCGGCGCTGGCGTAGTCGGCGGACTTGGCTTCGGCAAACGAAAGTCCAAGAGCGAGAGCAGCCAAAGAACTATGACGCTGATTATTAAATTCGATGCGGGGAAAGTCGTGTCCGATTTCCGTAGTCGCTCGAGCGCATTTTAGGGAGGTGATGATGAAGAAGAACTGGATTGCGGCAGCAACCTTGGGAGTCGCCGTGGCCATAAGCGCGACACCCGCTGTTGCGAAGAAAAAGCCAGAGATGACAGCACTTCAAATCCAGCAGCTTCAAAGCAAAGACTTCGAGGCATCGAAGGATTTGACCTTTGCTGCCGTCATGACCGTGCTCCAAGATGCAGGGTACCGTATTCAGGCGGCGGACCGTGATACTGGGTTGATAACTGGCGTAGGCACTTCATCAAGCAAGATGACGTGGCTTCCATTTGTCGGTTTCGGAAGGAGCAAGAAGACCCCAGCTGTCAGCGCCTTTGTTGAAGAGCTTGCGCCAGGCATTACTCGCGTCCGATTGAACTTCGTTTTGGCAAAGGTGAAGTCCAACTCTTATGGGGCCGGTCTAGGTGACGAAGAAGCAATCCTCGATGCTGTGGTGTACCAAGACGCGTTTGAAAAAATCGGGCAAGGCGTTTTCATTCGTCAATCGATGGCGGTGACGGCGGCTACGATGAAACCTCCCCAGTCCGCATTGGCATCAGATTCTGCGACTATCGCTGCAGAAACGACGGAGGCGGTTGCGCCTGCTTCAGATCCGCAAGATTAGTGGCGCCGCCGTTTAGGCGGTTGGGTGAACAATCTTTCAAATAACGGGAATAACTGGCGACTGTTCTGGGGGCAAAGGTTCGATCCTGATGCGGTCCAGAAGGCGTTCTAAGTTTCGCAAGCTGGGCGTGCGAGAACTTCGCCGAGAGCCAAAGGTTGTGCGCTTCGAAACGCGCGGGTGGAAAAAGGAGCGCCGAAGGCAAACCATGTTACTTGCAGGCGGCGCATTTCTGGCCAGCGTAGCGGCTGGGGTAATATCTCTTTGGATCTGGCCAGCCGACACAGATTCAACAGCCACTCAGTCAGCGATCGGTCTTTTTTCCAGCCATGACACTGACCAGCCATCGATGGAGCTGTGCGGAAGTGGCCAGCGGTATTCCTGTGTGGTCGATGGCGACACCATTTGGCTTCGAGGGGAAAAGATCCGGGTGGCCGACATAGACACGCCGGAAATCGGCACTCCCGGTTGCGACTACGAATATCAGCTTGGAATGCGCGCCACATATAAGCTGCGCGATCTACTCAATGCTGGGCCATTCAGTGTCGAGCGTATCGGCTCGCGCGATCAGGACGGCTATGGCCGCAGCCTGCGTGTCCTGACACGGAATGGCCAGTCCATTGGCGACATGCTGGTGTCCGAAGGGTTGGCAAGAACATGGACAGGACGCCGGGAGCCGTGGTGCTGATATGAATAACGCCGACCTAGCCGCCCGTGTCGAAGGTGCTTATCGCAAGTGCGCTGACCTGCGCGAGCGTAGCAATGGCGATGGCACGTTCACAATTGACGGCGCAAAAATGATGGCGCTGATCGAACTTCGAAACCTAGCGCCGGAAATCGTGCTGGCGCTTGACGTAGATCAAAGACTCTAGCCCAGACATGGCGCAATCAGTCACTGCGACCCGAAGGAAATGGCCTAGCCAGTTCCTCGACTAAAGCCCCGAGCGGACTGTCCCAACCAATACCCGCTCGGGGTCTTTATTTCACCCACCATTCAGCCGCCCAGGCATAACCTGCTGGCATGAATGACGACCACACCGCGACCCAGATCGAAGGCCCACGACACGCATCGGCGCTGGCCTTGCTCACTGAGTTGACCGTCATCTTCGACAATGCCGCGAAGTCAGGCTTGGAGCGGATAGACAGCGAAGGCGATAAGGTGTTCGACCTCGGTTATTGGTCGAGCGAATGCAGGCGGATTGCCTCTCTCTAGCCAACCATCCGGCAACAATACCGCTTGCGAATCGAACCGCTTGAGTTAGCCTGCCTTCCTTAGAGGGGGGAGGCTAGGCATTCCACTCACCCTCGACCAGAAGACCCCGATCGCCACCCTATCTCCTGCGGTCGGGGTCTTTTGATTCCCACCGTGCAGCCAACCACCGCCCAACTCCTGAGTAGGCCAACACCACCCCAGTCGGAGCGGGACATGGGACATGCCTTTAGGCATGTGTCCCGTCCGTCCCGCTATCTTCCGCTTCTGCATCGGGACATTCTGCTAAATGTCCGCGACATGTCCCGCTGTCCCGCCGTTCACTAGCGACGTGCGCTGACAATCAATCTCCAAGGCAATTGTCGCGTCCCGCCAGACGTAAAAGTCGTTCTCGACGGTCACGAGGCCAAGCTGTTGCAGCTTGTCGCGTAGCCTGCCGAAGGCTTTGCGTTTGGTGTCTGGGCTGTCGCCTGTGTGCTGGGCGTAGAATTCCTTCCGCCAATCCTCCAGGTGCACAGCAATGGAGCCATCGCCGTTGTCAGTCCCGCTGTGGGCAGCCGCGTCGATGAAGGCATTGCGTGCCAGGCGCTGTGTGGGTGTCAGGCCATCCTGCTCTTCAGGCGCATCTGTAGACTCCAGCACAGCGCTTGATACGTCTTCACCCAGTTCGACCGTCTTGAGTTCGAAGACCATTGGCCTTGGCGGTTCAGCGTCCTTCATCTTGGTGTTGCTCAAGTGAACTCTCGTGCGCTTCTTCACGACCATGTACTCGCAATCTAGCGCGCCCTTGAGTGCCATTGCACCTCGTGCACGCCCCTTCTCGGCATGGCCCGTGTGGTGAACGATGAGCACAGTGCAGCCGCTGAAATGAGCCTTCATTTCGTCCACTGCGGCCACAAACTCGCTCATGTCCTTGGTGCTGTTTTCGTCGCCTGAGCCGAAGTTTCGCGCCAAGGTATCGATGATAATTAGTGCGGGATTGCCGCACTGTTCAGCCAAGCCTGCCACAGCTTCGGTCACTTGAGCGGCGCTGTCAGCGTCGAGCAACTGGGCGGCGCGGTTGGACTTGAAGAGCGGGATGTCCCGCAAGCTTTCAATGCCCCGATCCTTAGCCCAAGCTGCCATTCGGCGGGTCAGGCCGTTGTGGCCTTCCCCAGCTATGAAGAAGACGGGGCCTTGCTTCACGGCGCGCCCATGAAACTCCTCGCCTGTCGCGACCGACATGCCCAGATCAATGGCTAGAAAACTCTTGCCGCAGCCGGGATCGCCGAAGATCAGGCCGAGGGAGTCCGTTTCAATCAGCCCGTCGATCAGGAATTCAGGCGCGCAGTATTGAAGCTGGCCAACCGGGGTGAAGTGGAAAGCAGGTTTGGTTGTTTCCTGAGAGTCGCGCTGGCCTCCTTCAGCCTTGCGGGCATTGTCGATTGCGCGTTGTGCTGCGCGTTGCGGGTCATCCTGATCCAGACAATGGGCACTTACAGTGTACCGAGCGTCGAGCAGAATGTTGGTGATCTGCGCATCCGACCAGCGCTCGCGGATTGCCGCACAGGCAAAGGCGAACGCATCGTCGCTACGGTCCTGACCCTTCGGAGCCATTGCGAGCGTATGCAGCCCAGCGGGTAGCTGGGGAGCGCTGTTCGCAGCCTCTTCGAACGGCGTATCAGTAGGCAGGGCTGCCGCGATCTGGTCGAGCGTGAACGCCTCCCCGCTGTCCTCCTGCACCCAGCTTGCCAAGGCTGGAACCCTGCCTGCATCGCGTTTCTTCTTGTTGGGATAGTTCACAAAGCCTGGTACACGCATAAGACGGTCGATATTGTGGCATTTGTCGGCCCCAAAGTGGTCGCGGATCGCAACGTTCACCGCCTCGACTTGCTCTTGGGTGTATGCCTGCCCATCCAGCCGCCAGAAGGCCTGTAGGCCGTTTCCGCTGTCAATTACCAAGCTGGGCTGTGACGCAAGCCCCTGAAGGTCTGCAAGCGCCTTGTTCCGGTCCCATGCGCTGCCATCCTTGGGTGGGTCGATGTCAACGTGGACAAAGCGGGCGTGTGTGATGTCAGCCTTTGTAGGCTTCTTGTTCACGCCAGCCCGAACCCCATTGACGGTCCAGTAGACGTTCTTCCCCTGACCGTTCTGGGCGGTCGCCCATGCGATGGCAGTTTCGATGTCGATGCCAAAGGAGCGACCAATCGTCGCACCGTCGGGTATGATGGCGACAAGGTGGATTTGGTCGCTAATCGTCTCTGCAAAGAACGACCGGGCCATATCGGAGTCGGGTTCAATCATAACCGACCTCCGCCGACCAGAGCCTCGATGCTCTCAACGGTGATGAGAGTTCGCGTGCCAATCTTTAGAGTACGCAGACGCCCTGCATTGATCAGCTTGTAAATCGATGACCTGGAAAGGCTTAGCGCCGTGCACGTGTCGGCAATCGAGAGTGTAATTGGAGACATCTTTTGATCCTTCCGCGTTCGTAAGGATCTCCCCAAATACAGATATCGATGTGCTTCGCAGCAAGTGCCTATGGAAGAACTTGAAGCAGGTTTTTCCAGCTAGTTTTGATCATTTCGCTCATTTATCTTTTTGCGCAGACGTTCTGACCATTTCTGACGTTCTGCCTCCTCCACTCCCAAGATCTCCGCAACTCTTAGGCGGCACGCTTCCTTCGAAGCCCCTTTCCAGTCTGGATCGCCGCAGACATGGTCGTATGCTCTGAGCGCCCACTCCAAATCCAAAGCTGTGTCGTAGCCTTTCTTTCTTCGACTTAGGTCTCTCAGTGTTCCGGCAAGTCTGACGCCAACCTCCTCATTGCCAAAGTAGTCCGCATGCTCACAGATTTGAGCCAGACATTCGAGGTCATTGGTCTCCTGAAAATTGTGCCACTGCTGATCGATAATGCTTTTGCGCATATTGCGATTCAGTTCTTCAGGAGTGCTTCCCCAGGCTGAGCCTCTCGTTTGGATACCGCCCTTCTTGCTCATGCTCCGCCCTCACCAAGAAACCTCGCCCAATCTTCCATCAATGCGCGTCGCTTTTCGAGGAGGTCCCCGCGCCGGTAGGCAGCCTCGACCTTGTTAGCGATTGTGTGGGCGAGAGCCATTTCTACGGTCTCGCTCGAATGGTGAGTTGTTTCTGCCGCCCAATCACGGAAAGTCGAACGGAACCCGTGAACCGTGTAGTGCCCTAGGTCCATGCGTTTGAGCACTGCCGAGAGTGTCATGTCAGAGAGTGGCTTGCCCTTCTGTCCGGGAAACACAAGCGGAGAGTTTGCCAGTCGAGGCATGCCTTTGAGGATTGTTTTTGCATCCTTGCTTAGCGGAACACGATGTTCTCGCCGGGCTTTCATCCGGTCAGCTGGCACAATCCAAAGACCAGCATCCAAGTCTATCTCGTCCCATTTAGCGTGCCGAGCCTCACCTGAGCGAGCGGCTGTCAGGATAGAGAACTCAAGCGCTCTCGCGCTTATGCCTTTGCGCCCCTTCAGTTCAGCCATGAAAGCCGGAACGTCCTCAAATGGCATCGCCGGATGATGGCGGACCTTCTTGACCTTGCTGATCGGTGGAAGCACGGCCTCCAGCCCACCCTTATAGACTGCAGGGTTCTCTCCTGACCTCCAACCCATGAGCTTGGCGGCATTGAGCACATTCTCGATCCGCATGCGTACCCGGCTGGCAGTCTCGCTCTTCTTGCTCCAGATCGGTTTCAGGATTTCTACGATATGCTCTGCTGTGACATTCGCCACAGGCAGATCACCAATAACTGGGTAGGCGTAAGTCGCGAGAGTGTTCTCCCATTGCTGGGCGTGCTTGGGATTGGTCCAGCTGGGCTTGCGGCTCTCGATCAGGTTTTCAGCAGCCTTGCGGAAGGTAACTTCCTCTCGCTTGCGAGCTATCTCGGCGCGCTTACGTTGTTCGCGTTCGGCTTCTTTCTCTGCCCTCCTTTCATCGAGCGGATCAATGCCAGCCGCGACCTTCGCCTTGAGCACCGCAGCCTTGGCGCGCGCCTTGACTGGTTCCAACGTCTTTAGTGAGCCAAGACCCATCTCGCGCCGCCTGCCATCAAGCTGGAATCGGAAGACCCAGCTTTTGGAGCCGCTGTCTTTGACGCAAAGATAAAGACCGCCGCCATCTGCATGCATGCCTGGCTTGGCGTTCTTGATCTCAAGAGCCGTCAGTCCCACCAGTCATCCCACCACTTAGGGCGCAACTTTGGACAATCAGCCAAATACACCCGGAAACGCAGGTAGATACAATCTACTAGAAAGGCTTCGTTTTCAAGCCTCCAGATGGATGAAGGAGATCAGCAAAATATAGGGAAGTGGCGGAGACGGAGGGATTCGAACCCTCGGTACCCTGATAGAGTACGGTTCCTTAGCAGGGAACTGGTTTCAGCCACTCACCCACGTCTCCGCAAGACGCATGCATTTCCGGCTGCGAGGGGCGCGCTATAAAGCTGCGAAGTTGAAGCGGCAAGTATCTCCCGCAAAAAAGCGCATGCCGCACTTTGGACTCGCTTCGCCGCATTTTCGATTCGGTTCACCGCCGCGCAATTGTCGAGCCGCCACCATAGGATTCTGATGCAAATTGGAAGGGCCCATCCATGGGCCGGGCAGAGACAATGAAGAAGACACTCACCGGGTATTTCAAACAAATCGGCATCGCGCTGGCGGCAGGATTCGCGCTGGCTGCGGCACCTTCGGTTGCGCAAGAGCTCCAGTCGATCGATCCCGACAACGCCTATGACGCTCCGATCGATGGCGATCTGGCGGCACCGCAAACGCAAACGCAAACGCAAACGCAAGCGCAGGCGCCTGCGGTGCCTGCCGACCAGACCGGCAACGATCTGGTCGCCTTCGGTTCGACCGAGCCGCAGGAACCGCAGCAACTTCCTCCGGCAGATGGTCCGGCCGATGCAGCTGCGCCTGCCGAGGAGACTGCCACTGCGGCGCAGGGCAGCGAAACCACCTATGGCGAGGACGATTTGATCGGCGCGGCAGAAGGCGTGTTCGGCAAGGGCGCCGAGGGATTGGCCAAGGTGATCGAGGACCTGCTGAGCAAGCAGGGCGAGCCCAATGCCTATATCGTTGGGCGCGAAGCCGGCGGCGCTTTCGCGATCGGCGTGCGCTATGGCTCGGGCACGCTGCACCACAAGGTGGAGGGGAATCGCCCGGTCTATTGGACCGGCCCCTCGATCGGTTTCGATGCCGGGGCCAATGCCGCGAACACATTTGTGCTGGTCTATAACCTCTACGATTCCGAGGAGCTTTACGAGCGTTTCCCGGCTGGTGAGGGCCAGGCCTATCTCGTCGGCGGGCTACACGTCAGCTACATGCGCAAGGGCGATGTGGTGCTGATCCCGATCCGGGTCGGTGCCGGCCTGCGGCTGGGCATCAACGCCGGTTACATGAAATTCTCGAAGAAGCAGCGCTGGCTGCCCTTCTGACCTGATCCCACCTGTGGGTCGCGCTGGGCCGCAACAGGGATTCCCTGTTGCGGCCCTTCGCGTCTCGTTGCATGGCGCACCACATGCTCGAACGACTCACACCGCAAGCCCCTGACGCGCTGCTCGCGCTCATCAAGCTCCACGCCGCCGACCCGCGCACGGACAAGATCGACCTTGGCGTCGGCGTCTATCGCACCGGGCAAGGCGACACGCCGGTGTTCGCGGCGGTAAAGAAGGCCGAGCAGATCCTGGTCGATCAGCAGGACAGCAAGTCCTATCTCGGCCCCGAAGGCGACATGGGCTTCGTCAATGCGCTGATGCCACATATCTTCGGCTCGGATGCAACGATGGGCGGCCGTATCACCGGCATGCAGACTCCGGGCGGCACGGGCGCGGTGCGTCTTGCGGTGGCGCTGGCGCCGAAGGCCGGCGTGAAGCAGTTACACCTTGGCAAGCCCAGCTGGCCCAACCACGCGCAGATTCTCAACGACATCTCGCTGGACGTGGTGTGGTTCAACCATGCACGCGAGGACGGCACCGCCGATCTTGATGCCGTGCTCGAAGCCATTCGCAGCGCCGGTTCCGATGCGGCAGTCCTGCTCCACGGTGCCTGCCACAATCCCACAGGGATCGATTATACGCCCGAGCAGTGGAATGCGATCGCGGATGCCTTTGCCGAAAGCGGCGCATTCCCGATCATCGACCTCGCCTATCAGGGGCTTGGCCATGGGATGGAGGAAGACGCCTATGGCCTGCGCCGCATCCTCGCTGCCGTGCCCGAAGCCTTCATCGCCTATAGCTGCGACAAGAATTTCGGCGTCTATCGCGACCGCGTGGGCGCGTTCTACGCCATGACGCGCGAGCCGGAGGATCTCGACACCGTATTCTCCAATGCCAATGCGCTGGCCCGCGCGGCCTGGTCGATGCCGCCCGATCACGGCGGCGCTGCGGCGCGCATCATCCTGCGCGACCCGGCGCTGACCGAGCTTTGGCTCGACGAGCTGACCCAGATGCGCCAGCGCATGCGGCAGGTGCGCGAGCGGCTGGGCCAGGCCGGAATGGCAGGCAGCGTGGACCTTGCTCCGCTCGCTCACCAGAACGGCCTGTTCTCCATGCTTCCGGTCACGCCCGAACAGGTGAAGCAGCTGCGCGAGGAGTACGCGATCTACATGGCCGGTTCGGGCCGGATCAACATTGCCGGCTTGACGATGGGCAATATCGACAAGTTCATCGGCGCGGTCGCCGCGGTCACTGGCTGAAGTGGACCGGCAGCCGGTCCTCGAAGGGGAGCGGTTGCGGCTCCGGCCGCTGGCAAGCGATGACCGGGATGCGCTGTTCCGCGTCGCATCGGATCCGCTGCTGTGGGAGCAGCATCCGATCAATGACCGGTGGCAGCTCGATGTGTTCGGCGCCTTTTTCGACGACGGGCTACGCAATGGCGGCGCGCTGGTCGTGACCGAGCGCGCAAACGGGCGGATCATCGGCAGTTCGCAATATCGCCCGACAACGTTCGATCCCGAGGCCATAGAGATAGGCTGGACCTATCTTGCGCGCGAATATTGGGGCGGCGCCTTCAACCGCGAGTTGAAGCGACTGATGCTGGATCATGCGCTGGCGAGCGTGCCGCGCGTTCTGTTCCGCGTGGGTTCGGCCAATTGGCGCAGCCGCAAGGCGATGGAGAAGATCGGCGGCGCGCTCACCGACATGGTCGAGGAGGGCGAATACAAGGGCCGCTTCGTGCAGCACGTCGTGTACGAGATCACCCGCCAGGGTTTCGCCAAGGGGCCGCTGGCCGGTTGACAGGCGCACAGTAGGGCCATCGAAGGCCTTGCAAGCCCGAATTCGCTTCCGCATGCTGATACCAATTGAATCAGGGGTATCAGACGCATGAACCGTTTTCGCATGATCGCGGTTAGCCTTGCCGCGCTTGCCGCCTCTTCCGCCGCTGCGGAGGAAGGGTTCTATCAATATCCCAGTGCGAGAGGCGACGTGCTGGTATTCGCCAGCGAGGGCGATCTTTGGCGCAGTTCGCGCAGCGGCGGCAGTGCCGTGCGACTGACCAACCATGAAGCGGAAGAAACCGACCCCGCACTTTCGCCCGACGGCACGATGGTGGCCTTCAACGCCAGCTACGACAGCGGGCAAGACGTCTATGTAATGCCCGTGGCGGGCGGTGCGCCGCGCAGGCTGACATTCGAAGGCGGTGGCCTGCAGACCGTGGGCTGGACGCCCGACGGCAAGGTCATTTTTTCCTCGCGCCTGGCAGGCGGCGGGCAGGGCGAAGTCCTTTACACGGTCGACCCGCGCGGCGGCGCGGCCGACCCGATTCCGCTCTGGCGCGCGAACGATGCGACCTTCGGGCAGGACGGTCGCACGATCTTTTTCTCCCGTCGCGGCCTGGCGGCCCGCGCACGCGACAATGCCGTGCTGTATCGCGGCGGCGGGATGGCGCAGCTGTGGAAGTGGGATAGCGGTGCTCGCGAAGAAGCGACCCAACTGCTCGCTGACTTCGGCGCACCGATCCGCCAGCCCATGGCCTATGGCCGACGCATCTACTTCATCTCGGACAAGAGCGGGGCTGATGCCATCTGGTCGGTCTCCGAAGACGGCACTGGGGTGGTCCAGCACTCACCGGAAATGCCTTTTCCCGTGCTGCAGGCGAGCATCGACGCGGGGGAAATCTTCCTGCAGAACGGCGCTGACCTGCATGTCTATTCGATTGCGGCGGGCACGCTCAGGAAGCTCGCGCTCGACATAATCACCGATCGCGAACAGACGCGGATCCGCTCGATCGAGGATCCGCTGGGCCTGCTTGAAGCGGCGCGGATTTCGCCATCGGGGGAAAGCGTTGCGGTGACAGCGCGCGGGCGCGTCGCGCTCGGTGCTCCGAAGCAGTTGCGGCGCGTCGAATTTGCGACCCCGATGGACGCCCGCGCGCGTGAAGCAGTGGCCGGCCCCAAGGGCGATCAGGTCTTCCTGATTCTCGATCAGGGTGAACACGGCGATCTCTATCGCATGCCCGCCGACGGATCGGGCCAGCCCATCGCCGTCACCAAGGGATATGACGCGCATATATGGTCGTTTGCAGTGTCGCCCGATTCCAAGACGATCATCGCCTGGGACATCCAGTCGCGCCTGCAGAAAGTCGATGTCGCAACCGGGCAAACCACCCTGCTTGCGAAAAACGACACGGGCGATGATACCCCCTTTTCCGGTGTCGTGTTCTCACCCGATGGCTCGCACATCGCCTATGCCGAGACGTCGCGCGAGAATGGCGGCAACACAGCCGATATCTACGTCCAGAACCTCGCCACTGGCGCGCGGGTGAGGGCGACGTCGGGCAAGTACAATGATTACGCGCCGGCCTTCGCGCATGACGGGGCATGGCTCTATTTCATCTCGGATCGCAATTTCGCTTCCACGCCCGGCCACCCGTGGGGCGATCGCAACATGGGCGTGTCCTTTCCCGATCGCGGCGAGATCTACGCGCTCCAGCTCGATCCTTCCGCTGAATTCCGCTTCCGCGAAGACAATGAGCTGACGCGTTCGACCGACAAGGAGGAAGGCGACAAGGACGCGGCGCCGAAGGGCGGCAAGGAAGCCGAAGGCAAAGATGCCAAGGAAGAGAGCAAGGCGGCGAAGATCGTGATGAATGGCCTCGCTGAGCGGCTCTACAAGGTCCCGGCCAAGCCGGGCGCGGGGCGCACGCTGCTGGCAGCCAAGGACTTCCTCTTCACCTATATGGGCGAGGATGTTGTCTCCATCGCGATCGACAAGAGCGATCCGAAGACGGAGACCTTTGCCAAGGGCGCGCGCGGCATCGATCTATCCGCCGACCGCAAGACGGCGCTGGTCGTTACCGGAGCGCCGGGCAAGCCAGTGCTGTCGCTGGTGCCTGCAGCGGCCAAGATGCCCGAGAAGCTGGAGCCCAATCTTGTGCGGCTCAAGGACTGGCGCCTGTCGGTCGATCCGGTTGCAGAGTGGCACCAGATGTTCGTCGACGCGTGGCGGCTCCACCGCGACCTCGCCTACGATCCGGCGATGCGTGGCGTCGACTGGAATGCGGTGCGTGCGCGGCACGAGCCGCTGCTGGGCAGGATCGGCCACCGCGCCGAGCTCAACACGATCCTGGGGCAGATGGCTTCGCAACTCGGCATCCTGCACAGCCAGGTTCGCCCGGGCGATTTGCCGGAGGATTCCGAAAACGGCGAGATGGCCTATCTCGGCGCGCAATACACGCCGGTTTCCGGCGGCTTGCGGATCGACAGCATCTACCGTTCAGAGGCCGATCTCGTGGCGCAGCGTCCGCCGCTCAGCAGGCCGGGGGTCGATGCGAGGGTTGGCGACGTGATCCAGCGTGTCGACGGCCGGCCGGTCTCCTCGCTGGCCGAGCTGCGCCTCGCACTGGGATCGAAGGCCGGGCAACAGGTCCGGCTCGATCTCGCGCGGGGAACCGGCACGGTGAGCACGATCGTTGAGCCGATGAACATGCGCGGGGCGGTCACGGCCAGCTATAACGACTTCGTCGAAACCAAGCGGGCGGCCACGGACCAGATGTCGGGCGGCAAGATCGGTTATCTGCACCTGCAGGCGATGGGAGCGGGCGACGTGGCAAGCTTCGCGCGCGACTATTTCCCGCAGATCAACAAGGATGGCCTCATCATCGACGTCCGCAACAATGGCGGCGGCAATGTCGACAGCATCCTCATCTCGATGCTGCTGCGGCGCGCATGGGCGTTCTGGGCCGATCCCAGCGGCACCGGCGTTGCTACAACCAATATGCAGAACGCTTATCGCGGGCATGTGGTGGTGCTGATCGACGAGCGGACCTATTCCGATGGCGAGACCTTCGCCGCCGGCGTCAAGTCGCTCGGAATCGGGCCGCTGGTCGGCACGCGCACTGCGGGTGCGGGCATCTGGCTCTCCGATCGCAACCGCCTGACTGACAATGGTGCAGTCCGCATCGCCGAAAACGCGCAATATTCGATCGACGGGAAATGGATCATCGAAGGTTACGGGGTTGGGCCGGACTACGAGGTCGAGAACGGTCCCTATGCGACCTTCCAGGGCGAGGACGCGCAATTGCAGGCCGCGGTTTCGATCCTTCAGGAGAAGATCAGGCAGGAACCGGTCCGCCCGCTTGTCCCGCGCGGCTTGCCGCCGCTTGGTACGCCCGCATCGGATGTGCGGCCACTGGGAGATGGAGCCCGCTGAGCGGGCCGGGACTTATCCGGCCAGCGCCTGCATCCGCTTGAGGTAGCGCACCAGCACGTCGATCTCGAGGTTGACCTTGTCGCCGGTACGCAGCGCACCCAGCGTGGTCACTTCGCCGGTGTGCGGGATGATGTTGAGCATGAAGGTGCAGGCACCGTCATGCTCGTCGCGCAAATCGTTGACCGTCAGCGACACGCCCTGCACTGTGATCGAGCCCTTGGGCGCGATGAAGGGGGCGAGGCTCGCGGGCGCGCGGATATCGACCCGCCAGCTGTCTCCATCGGGCTCGGCGCGGGACACTTCGCCGACTGCATCGACATGGCCGGTCACGATATGCCCGCCGATCTCGTCGCCCACGCGCAGCGAAGGCTCGAGGTTGAGCCGCGCCCCTTCGGCCCACATACCGGGTACGGTGCACGAAACCGTCTCGCCTGACACGTCCACGTCGAACCAGGCTTCGCCCGCAGCGCCGCCTCGGTCGACCACTGTCAGGCACACGCCCGAACAGGCGATCGAAGCGCCAATGTCGACCCGCGCGGGATCGAGCGGCCCCGCGATGCGCAGGCGCAGATCGCCGCGCTGTTCTGCCTTCGCGATAGTGCCGATGGCGGTGACGATCCCGGTGAACATGGCTGTTGGCCCCTTTCTCAGACGCGCTGATAGGCGGCGAAGTGGTCGCTGCCAAGCTGGCGCTGTTCGACCATGCGCCAGCGGCCATGCGCATGGTCGAGCCGGTCGAGCCCGATATCGTCGAGCGCGCGAAGCCCGTCTCCGATCAGGATCGGTGCGCGATAGATTTCTATCCGGTCGACCAGGTCAGCCTCGATGAAGGCAGAGGCGGCCTGCGATCCGCCTTCGACATAGAGATATTGCACATCCGACAATTCGTGAATCTCTTTGGGCGAAGCTATGGCGCGGACGCCATCGGGGGCAGGCCCGCGGGTCATCACGATCCGCTCCGGGCTGCGCTCCTCTAGCCCCGGCAGCCGCACGTCGAGCCGCGGCGCATCTGCGCGCCAAGTGCCGCCGCCGACCAGGATCGCATCGTGCATCGCCCGCCGCGCATGGACATGCCCGCGCGCGATCTCGCTGGTGATCCAGCGGCTTTCGCCGTCCTTGCGGGCGATGCAGCCGTCGAGCGACATGGCGAGCTTGAGCGTGACATGGGGGCGGCCATGTTCCTCGCGAACCAGGAAGCCGGCAAGGCTTTCCCGCGCCTCTGCATCGTCAAGCACGGTCACTTCGATCCCGGCATCGGCGAGCCGCGTAATGCCCTTGCCGCTGGTGCGCGGATCGGGATCGCCCATGCCGATCACCACCCGTGCGGGCGAGACTTCGGCCAGCACATCGGCGCAGGCCGGGCCGCGCTCGCTGCGATGCGCGCAGGGCTCGAGCGTGACATAGACGGTCGCGCCTGCCGCACCGCCCGGGGCAAGCTGTGCCAGCGCATGCGCTTCGGCATGCGGGCGACCACCGGGCTGGGTCCAGCCGCGTGCGATCACGATCCCGTCACGTACGATCACGCATCCGACGGCGGGGTTGGGGCGAGACAGTGGGCGAGCGCGAGCGCCAAGGCATGCTGCAGCCCCCATCCAGCGCGCGTCGTCAATCAAGGCGAATCAGTCCTCTTCCCGTTCCGCCGCATCGGCGGCGCCCGGCTTGACCCGGTTGGCAAGAATCTCCTCGCGCCGGGCGGCTTTGGCAGCTTCCTCGCGAGCGCGCTCTGCCATCGCTTCGCGTTCCATCGTCTCGACGTCAATGCCCGTCGCCGAGCCCAGCGTGCGATAGAGCTCGCGCTTGCGCGCCTCGATCACCGCGCGTTCGGCGCGTAACTTGTCCTGCTTTTCCTGGTTGGCGAGGTTTTGGGCCATGATCTCTGCATCGCTGCGATCCGCCGCGAGCGTCGAGATATAAGTGACCTTGGGCCGCTCGGGCTCCTTGGTGCGCGCTTCGCTGCCCGCCCACGCCAGTATGGCCAGGGCCGGAAGGGTGGAGGCAATCAGGATCGGCAAGCGATAGGGCTGGGGACGCCGGAGATAGTCCCAGAAATCGGCCAGTCCGGGGCCGGGATTGTAACGTTGGAGCGATCGCATTGAGCGAACATAGGGCCGCAGGGCGCGCGATGCCAGAGATTCGCGCCAAGTCGCGTGGCGAATGCGTCAGCCGAAGCTGGCGTAGAGCGTGCGGCCGTGCTGCTCTAACCAGCGGTCTGCCTCGGCGATCTCACCTTCGTAGATGTCGCCCAGCAAAGCGTGGAAGGCGGGGCTGTGGTCGAAATGGACGAGGTGTGTCACTTCATGCGCCACGACCGAGCGGCGCACGAAATCGGGCGCCTGCACCAATCGCCAGTTGAGCCGGATTCGCTGCCGGTCGGAGCAACTGCCCCAACGGCGATGCGCCCGCGACAGCGCCACCGGCACCTGCTCCAGCCCGGCTGCGGCGCAATAATCCGCGCTGTCGGCTTCGAACAAAGACAAAGCCTCGCGCTCGAGCCAACGCGCCAGCCGCCGCTCGAGCGCATCGAGCGGCCCGCCCAGCACTATGCTTTCACCGCGCAGCGCCGGGCGGCGCGAAGCGGCGGCATGCCATTCGATCCGCAGGCTTTCGCCGCGATAGGCGATTGTCCCACCGGGTTCAGGGGCGCGACGTTCGGGCAGCTTCGCCAATTGCGCGGCAAGCCAGTCGCGCCGGGCATGCGCAAAAGCGATCGCTTCGCGGCTGCGCGCCCAACCCGGCAGGGTGATCTGTACGGCACTGGCATCGGCGGCGAGCCGCAGCGTGAGCCGTCGGGCGCGGGCATGGCGCTTGAGCATGATCGGTAACACGCGCCCGCCGATCTCGATTTCGGGCTCGATCATCTCGCGGCGCAGCCAGTCGATCACTCGCTCCCCCATTCGACGATATGGTGTTCGAGCGGCCCGGCTTCGACCTCGCTCACAACGCGGCCTGCCACGGAAACGCCCTCATGCTTCACCGCTTCGCGATCGCCCGAGATCAGATAGTGCCAGCCGGGCAAGGGGCGGTCATCCGCGCGCAGGCGATAGGCGCAGGTGCGCGGCAACCATGGCACGTCCTGCACGATCTTCAGCGTCAGCCGCAAGCAATCGGCCACGAAGGCCTTGCGGTTGCGATAGTCGGTGCATTGCGCCGTGCGCGTATCCAGCAGCTTGCACGCGACATTCGTGTCGCTGATTTCGCCGGTATCCTCGTCCTCGATCTTGTGCAGGCAGCAGCGGCCGCAGCCGTCGCACAGCGCTTCCCATTCCGCCCGGCTCAACTCGCCGAGCGGCAATTCCCAGAAGCGGTCCCTCAGCTCACCCATTTCGCCAATTCGGCTGCAACGGCTTCGGCGCCCAGGTCGGTCGGCAGCGTGGCGAGCGGCTCTCCCTTGGGCCCGAACATGTAGACGATGTTCGAATGATCGACGAGGTAGCCGCCACCCGGCGTCGTCTCGCCGCGCGAATAGAACACGCGGAAATTGCTGGCGGCCTGCTTCACTTGCTCGGGAGTGCCGGTGAGGCCGATCAGATCGGGCGAAAAGGCGGCGGCGAATTCGCCCACCACTTGCGGGGTGTCGCGTTCAGGGTCGACCGAGATGAAGATCGGGGCGATCTTCGCTGCGAGTTCGGGCGACTTTTCTGCGAAAATCCGGTGGCCCTGCATCATGCGTTGCGTATCGGTGGGGCAAATATCCGGGCAGAAAGTGAAGCCGAAATAGACCATGCGATAGCGCCCGTCGAAGTCGCTCCAGCGGACAGTTTCACCGTCCTTGTTGACCAGTTCGAACGGGCCGCCGATATCGGCCCCGGCCAGCGGCGGCTCGGCAGCGGGTGCCTGCGCGGCGTCGCAGCCTGCCAGCGCCAAAGCGGCGGCGGCAATCGGAACCCAACGGAATTTGCGGTTTTGGTGAGGCATGGTGTCTCGGTTCATGGTCTGCTAACCGGCTATCGTGAACAGCCGGTGATGTAGGTTGTGACAGGGTTTTTGAAAGGATGACAGCGTGACGCGTCCCGTTTTGCGCAGGATAGCAATGATCGGCGCCTTGCTGGGTGCAATTGCTGCAACACCGGTTGCGGCACAGATGTTTTCGGAAGGCTACGAGTTCCTCAAGGCGGTGAAGGACCGCGACGGCGACGCCGCGACCGAAGCGCTCAACCAGCCCGGAACCACTATTGTCAATACGCGCGACCTGACCACCGGCGAAACCGCGCTGCATATCGTGACCGCGCGGCGCGACGTCTTGTGGATCCGCTTCCTGACCCAGCGCGGCGCAAATCCCAATATCCGCGACAAGAAGGGCGTCAGCCCGCTGCAGATGGCAGTGACTCTGGGCTTCACCGATGGGGTCGAGGCGCTGATCAAGGCTGGCGCGGAAGTCGAAGTGACCGACGGCGCGGGCGAAACCCCGCTGATCGCGGCAGTGCACCGGCGTGACGCCGGGCTGGTGCGATTACTGCTGGAAAAGGGCGCCAACCCCGATCGTGCGGACAATTCGGGCCGCTCCGCACGCGACTATGCAAGGCTGATGAGCGGCGCGAACACCATTCAGGCCGAGTTCGACCGGGCCGATGCCGCGCGCGAAGCCAAGGGCACCTCGGGCGATTACGGCCCGCGAATCTGACATGAGCCAGGCTGCCAAAGTGACCGATCCGGCCGAGATGACGCTCGACGAGCTGCGGCTTGCGCTCGCGCCCGAAATCGCCGCCGCGGCAATCTTTGACGGGTGGAGCGATGCGGCGCTGCTGCATGCCGCCGAACTGGCAGGGGTTGATAGCGATGTCGCGCGGCTCGCCTTTCCGGGCGGCGCGATGGACATGATCGAAGCGTGGATCGACACGATCGATGTGGCTATGGCCGAAGCGCTTCCCTCATCGAAGCTGGCCGAAATGAAGATACGCGAGCGGATTCGTTCGCTGGTCCAGTTCCGGCTTGATGCGGTTGCTGGGCTTGAAGAGGCATTGCGTCGCTCGCTGGCGGTGATGGCGCAGCCGCAGAACGCCGCCAGCGCGCTCAAGACCGGCTGGCGCAGCGCGGACCAGATGTGGCGGCTCGCCGGCGATACCGCCACCGATTACAATCATTATACCAAGCGGGCGATCCTCGCTTCGATTTACGCCGCGACGCTAGCGGTGTTCGTTGACGACGAGAGCGAGGGCAAGCAGGCGACCCGCGACTTCCTAGATCGCCGGATCGAAGGCGTAATGCGCTTCGAGAAGGCCAAGGCGCGCTTCACCAGCGGAGAGCGGGACTATTTCAGCGTCACGCGCTTTCTTGGCCGCCTGCGCTACCCCTCTCGTTGACGCAATTGAGAATCGGTTGCAATTAGCTGCGCTCTCTGGCAGCGCGACAACATGACTCTCGATCAACTTCCGCGCGGAGCCAGCGCCACAATCGCGTCGGTCGACTGGGATGCGATGGCACCTGAAGAAGCGCTGCGCCTGCGCGCGCTGGGCGTGGACGACGGGGCCGAAATCACCATTGCGCATCGCGGTGTGTTCGGCGGACGCGATCCGATTGCGGTTACGCTGGGCCGCATGACCATTGCGCTGCGCCGCGTTCACGCCGCCGCGATGCAAGTGGCAAAGGCATAGGTTCGAAGATGGGTCCAATTCGCACCATTGCGCTGGTCGGCAATCCTAATGCCGGGAAAAGCGCGCTGTTCAACGCTCTCACGGGCGCGCGCCAGAAGATCGCCAACTATCCGGGCGTCACGGTCGAGCGCAAGGCGGGGCGGCTGCAACTGCAATCGGGCGAACCGGTCGAACTGATCGACCTGCCCGGCAGCTATAGCTTGGCGGATACCACCAGCCCCGATGAGGAAGTGACCCGCAAGGTGGTGCTGGGCGAATTCGAGGGCGAGGCGCGGCCCGATGTGATCGTGGTGGTGCTCGATGCCGCCAATCTCGAACAGCACCTGGTGTTCGCGCAGGAAGTGATCGCGCTGGGGCGGCCGACCGTGGTCGCACTCAACATGGTCGATCTTGCCGAGCGTGACGGGCTCGTGCTCGATCCGGAAGCTCTGGGCCATGCGCTGGGTGTGCCGGTTGTGCCGACCGTGGCTGTGCGGCGTCGCGGTCTTGTCGAACTCGCAGCCGCTCTGGGCGAAGCGCGGGTCGACGATCCCGGCCATGCGGACGAGCGCCGCATCGGTCATCTTACCCTGCCGGAGCGAAGGCTGGCAGCGCAGAACATCGCCAAGGCTGCGATCCTGTCGGAAAGCGATTCATACCGGCTCAACAGCGGGCTCGATCGCGTGCTTCTCAACCCCTGGCTGGGGCCCTTGATCCTGTTTGCACTGCTGTTTGTGATCTTCCAGGCGGTGTTTGCATGGGCAACCCCTTTCGCAGACGCGCTCGATGGCGGTGCGGGCGCGCTGTCCGACTTGGCACGGGCGAGCATGCCTGAAGGTATCGTGCGCGATTTCATTATCGAGGGCGTGATCGCTGGTGTCGGCTCAGTGGTGGTGTTCCTGCCGCAGATCGTGATCCTGTTCTTCTTCATCCTGGTGATGGAAGCCTCAGGCTATATGGCGCGCGCGGCCTTCTTGATGGACCGGCTGATGGCGGGCGTTGGCCTGTCCGGGCGCAGCTTCATCCCGCTGCTGTCGAGCTTTGCTTGCGCCATTCCCGGGATCATGGCGACGCGCAGCATCGCCGACCCGAAGGACCGGTTGACGACGATACTGGTGGCGCCGCTGATGACCTGCTCGGCTCGGCTGCCGGTCTACCTTGTAATCATCGGGGCAGTGATCCCGAACACCCGCGTTGCGCCCTTGATCGGGCTGCAGGGGCTCGTGCTTTTCGGTCTTTACGTCGCGGGAATCGTTGGGGCAATGGTTGCTGCGCTGCTGCTGCGGCGTACTGTGACCAGGGGCAAGGCGAGCGGTTTCATTATGGAACTGCCGCGCTACCAGTGGCCAATCCTGAAGGATCTGATGATCGGTCTGTGGCAGCGCGCCTGGGTGTTCCTGCGCCGCGCTGGCACGATCATCTTTGCTGCGACTATAGTGCTGTGGCTGCTGCTGACTTTCCCGCGTGCAGGGGAAGGCGAAAGCCAGGTCGACGCGTCCTTCGCAGGCCAGATTGCGGGCGCGATGCATCCGGCGTTCGAACCGATCGGCTTCAATCGCGAGATGACGCTGGCACTGGTTCCCGCCATGGCGGCGCGCGAAGTCGCCGTGTCTTCGCTGGCGACGACCTATGCGGTCGATTCGGAAGACGAGAACCGCACACTCGAGGCGCTGCGTGGCAAGATCGCCGATCTGTGGGGCCTCCCGACAGCCTTGGCGTTCCTCGCTTGGTTCGTATTCGCGCCGCAGTGCATCTCCACCATCGCGGTCGCCCGGCGCGAGACGAATGGGTGGAAATGGCCCGCCTTCATGGTTGGGTATTTGTTCGCGCTCGCCTACATCTTCGCAGGAATCACTTATTGGGGCGCGATAGCCCTGGGACTGTAGCGAAGGAAAATTGAATGGCCGGGTCACTCAACAAGGTAATGCTCATCGGTAACCTGGGGGCCGATCCGGAAATCCGCAGTTTCCAGAACGGCGGCAAGGTTGCGAACCTGCGCATTGCGACCAGCGAGACCTGGAAGGATCGCAACACCGGCGAACGCCAGGAACGGACCGAGTGGCACAACGTCGCCATTTTCTCGGAAGGCCTGGTCGGCGTGGTCGAACGCTACCTCAAGAAGGGCAGCAAGGTTTACATCGAGGGCCAGTTGCAGACCCGCAAGTGGCAGGACCAGTCGGGGCAGGATCGATATACGACCGAAGTGGTGATCCGCGGCATGAACGGAACGCTCACCATGCTTGACGGCGCCAGCGGCGGCGGCGGGCAGGGCGGTGGCTTCGGTGGAGGCCAGCGTTCGGGCGATGCTTACGGCGGCGGCGGCAGCCAGGGCGGCGGCTGGGAGCAGGGTGGTGGCAGCTCGGGCGGCCAGTCGAGCGGCGGTTCGAACTATGACGACCTCGATGACGATATCCCGTTCTGAGGGCGGCCGATAAGCGAGTTTTTCGCTCAACTACGGATAATTGCGTATTCCGAATCCGGCCCGGCGGCGGTTATCCGATAGCCGTCGGTCACAGAGTAAACGTCGTTTTGAACCAATGCTCACGCAACGGTTTTGGTCCGAGGTTTACCTAGAAGTGACAGACCGGGCTTGCGGTGTTTCCCAAGACATTGTGCTGAGGTGCAACGGACCGGGGAAACGCCGCAAGTTTCCTTTTGGGGCCGATGTCACGGCTTCTCTTCCCTAATCGCCTTTCAATGCTTTCAAGGCTTCGGCCAGCGGTCCCGACGGTGCGTCGTCACTGATGATGCCGGCCTTTTTGCGTGCGGCATCGGCATTGGGCCCTTCCGCATAGGGATCGATCGCGAGCCCCAGCGACTGGGCCACGGCCTCGCCAAGATCGAAGCTCTCCCCTGCAAATTCGATCTCGTCCCGCTCGTCGCCGCTGAGTTCGATCTCGATCTCCTCATCTTCCGAGAGAGCTGGATCGATCCGCCCTTCTTCGACGAAACGCAGCGCAAGCGGCTCCTCTATCGCAGTCTCGTATTCCTCGCCCGAGATTGCGCAAGCCTGCACGATTCGCGCGGTGAGCGTGCCCTTAGCGAGCACTGCCTTTGCTTCGCGGTCTAGTTCGACCTCCGCGCGCAGCGAAAGGATGTTGGGCAGGCCGAATCGGCGGGCCAGCGCAGTCCGCTCTGCTTCGGTTGCTTCGATCACGATCGCATCGGCGGGCAGGTAGCGGGCCTTGATCGGCCTCGAAACTTCGCTCGCGCTCATGCCGTGGTTTCCCCGAATGCGATGTCTCCTGCGACCAGCGCATCACCCTCGATCGTTGCCAGAAGATCGTGCAGTGCCTGGAGCTTCGATGCAACGCAGGCAGCTGACCCGCCTTCCGCGAAGCTGACATTGCGCTCTATCGCGGCTTTGAGCTTGTCCGCATCGGCACCGGCGAGCGCCGGGCGATAGGCTCCCAGCCTGCCGCCAAGCACGCTCATCAGCCGGCCCATGTGCTTGCCCACGACCACGTCATTGATACCGAATTCGCGCAACTGCCCGTCCATGTCCTCGACGAAGAACTCGCATAGCAGCGCGCTTTCGGCATGCTTGCCAGTGGCCTCGAGCCGAACCGCGACCGCGCTCAGCACCGCGGTGATCATGTCGAACCGGCCATCGACTTCGTCTGCCACCCGGCATTCGGCATACCAGGCAGGATCGCGCGCGATCGCGACGACCTTGTGCCACAGCGGGCGGACCTGTTCGCGCGGGTCGGTGGCTGTGCCGAAAAGCCAGGAAAGAAAAGACATGTCTTGCAGCTCCGTGGCGGCGTTCAGCCGCAATTCAATTCACTATGCCCAGTGGCAGCGATACGCGGCGTTGCATGCCGCGCGCCATCGCCCTAAGGCACGTGGCCGACATATAGGAAGGGTTGCGGTGCGGGCAATGCGCCAGAGACCCGGAAGCCAAGAAGGTTATCGTTTCGGATGTACAGAGCGAACGCGTTCAAGATCGGACTGGTTGCGGCAATGGGGATCGGCCTTGCCGGTTGTTCATCGATCCGCGAATCGCGCGGCTATGTGGTCGATGCGATGCTGGTCGATGCAGTCCAGCCAGGGCTCGACAACCAGCGCTCGGTCGAGATGACGTTGGGGCGGCCCAGCTTCACCAGCGATTATGGCCAGCCTACCTGGTATTATGTGTCCAGCGTGACCGCGCGTCGCCCATTCGAAGGGACGCGGATCGCTTCGCATTCGGTTCTGGCGGTAAAATTCGACACTGCGGGCAATGTGGTTTCCGCTGATCGCAGCGGGATCGATCGGGTGGTCCGTCTCAGCCCCGATGGCGACAAGACGCCCACTCTGGGCCGCGAACGCGGCTTCCTGGAAGACCTGTTCGGCAATATCGGCCAGGTCGGCGCACCGGGCGCAGGCGCGGGGCAATAAGCGCGCTTTTCGCGCAGCTTGCTTGACCGCCACTTCCGGCTCCCCATATGCCGGAGCATGGACACGGATAAGACAAGCCACGGCCTCGTCCAGTGGCACGGCACCACCATCGTTGGCGTGAAGCGCGGTGACGTCACCGTTATCGCAGGCGATGGACAAGTCTCGATGGGTAACACTGTGATGAAGCCCAACGCACGCAAGGTGCGTCGCATCGGCGAGGGAGGCAAGGTAATCGCCGGTTTCGCCGGCGCCACCGCTGATGCATTCACCCTGTTCGAACGGCTTGAAAAGAAGCTCGAGCAATATTCGGGGCAGTTGCTGCGCTCTGCGGTGGAACTCGCCAAGGACTGGCGCACCGACAAATACCTGCGCAATCTCGAAGCACTGTTGATCGTCGCCGACAAGGACACGTTGCTGGTGCTGACCGGCAATGGCGATGTGCTTGAGCCTGAAGGCGGGATAACCGCGATCGGGTCGGGCGGAAACTATGCGCTCGCCGCCGCGCGCGCTGTGGCCGACTATGAAGAGGACGCCGAAGTGATCGCGCGCAAGGCCATGCAGGTCGCAGCCGACATCTGCGTATTCACCAACGGCAATGTGACCGTCGAGAAGATCTGAGATTGCCACTAAACATGACTGAAGCACTCACCCCCAAGGCGATCGTCGCCGCTCTCGATGAGCACATCATCGGCCAGAAAGACGCAAAGCGCGCGGTTGCCGTTGCATTACGCAATCGCTGGCGACGCCAGCGGCTCGGCCCCGAGCTGCGCGACGAAGTGACTCCCAAGAACATCCTGATGATCGGCCCGACGGGCTGCGGCAAGACCGAGATCAGCCGCCGCCTGGCCAAGCTGGCCGAAGCGCCATTCGTGAAAGTCGAAGCGACCAAGTTCACTGAGGTGGGCTATGTCGGACGCGATGTCGAACAGATCGCGCGCGACCTCGTCGAAGAAGCGATCCGGCTCGAGAAAGAGCGCCGCCGCGAAGCGGTGCGCGAGGCCGCGAGCAAGGCGGCGATGGACCGACTGCTCAACGCGCTGGTGGGCGAAAGCGCGTCCGAAGCGACACGCGAAGCGTTCCGCCAGCGGATCGTCGAGAATGCGATGAACGAGACGGAAGTCGAGATCGACGTCGCTGAAGCGCCGCAGATGCCGTTCGACATGGGCGGAATGGGCGGCAATGTCGGGATGATCGACCTGTCGGAATTGTTCGGCAAGGCGATAGGGCGTAAGCCGACCAAGCGGCGCAAGCTCAAGGTGCCCGACGCCTGGGACAAGCTGGTCGACGAAGAGGCCGAAAAAAGAATGGACCAGGACGATGTCGCACGTGTCGCATTGCAGAATGCCGAGACCAACGGGATCGTATTCCTTGACGAGATCGACAAGATCGCAGTTTCCGATGTGCGCGGTGGCAGTGTCAGCCGCGAAGGCGTGCAACGTGACCTGCTGCCGCTGATCGAAGGGACCACTGTCAGCACCAAATACGGCCCGATGAAGACCGACCACGTGCTCTTCATCGCTTCGGGCGCATTCCACATCGCCAAGCCTTCGGACATGCTGCCTGAGCTACAGGGTCGCTTGCCGATCCGGGTTGAGCTGCGCGCGCTGACCGAAGAGGACTTCGTGCGAATCCTGAAGGAAACGCGGGCAAACCTGGTCGAGCAGTACAAGGCTCTGCTGGGCACCGAGAAGGTCACGCTCGATATAACCGACGATGCCATCTCCGAAGTTGCGCGGATCGCTGCTCAGGTCAACGAGAGCGTCGAGAATATTGGCGCGCGGCGCCTGCAGACGGTGATGGAACGACTGCTTGAAGATATCAGCTTCGAAGCCGAGGAGCATAGCGGCGAGCGCGTGACGATCGACGCCGAATATGTCCGCGATCGGCTGGCCGACCTCGCCGGCAACAGCGACCTCTCGAAGTATATCCTCTGATGGCGGGAGGAACTGTTTCGGGCCGGGAAGACATGCTGGCGCAGATGGCGCCGCGGCTCGATCCGGTCCGTTACTGCTTCATGGTCGTTACCCCTTCCACCGCGCCACTGGCGTTGGGCGCGGCGATCGGCACGTTCCGGGAAGACGAAGGCGTGACCGCGATCGTTCCCGAGGATGTCGCGGACGAACTGGGCGAGGAAGGCCCGGCCTTCGCGCGGATCACGCTGATGGTGCATTCCTCGCTGGAAGGATTCGGCCTCACCGCCGCGGTGGCAAGCACGCTGGCGGAGCATGGCATCGCCTGCAATATGATCGCTGCCTATCACCATGACCACGCCTTCGTTCCTGCCGCCGAAGCCGAGCGAGCGCTTGCCTTGTTGAGCGACCTGTCCGCGTCCTACCGTTAGTTGGCGGCGGCTTCGGGATAGCGAGCGACCGCGCTACGTCCTGCGTCGATGAGTATCGGCCGTTCGCAGGAAGCAATGCTTCTTGTGGTTGATCCGGAACCGCTGAAGGCGGCAAGCCGTTGGAGTGGCAATTTAGTTAAACGGGGACAGTTTCATGATCGTGAAGGGATTGCTTTCGGGCGTGGCTATGGCCGCGATTGCGCTGGCCGGGCCGGCGCTGGCGGATGACCATGGAGAGGGCGCCGCTACCACTCTGAGCGCACCGAAGATCGAGTATACCCGTTGGGTGCTCGGCAATGGGCTGCAGGTCATCGCAATTCCCGACAATTCGACCGCCAATGTCACCACGTCGCTGTGGTACGAGGTGGGCGCAAAGCACGATCCCGAAGGCCGTTCGGGCTTCTCGCATCTGTTCGAGCATATCCTCAGCCGCCAGACGGTGAACATGCCTTACAACATGATCAACAAGCTGACCGAGGATGTCGGCGGGGTGCGCAACGCGTCCAACTGGGTCGATCGCACCAATTACTACGAGACCGTTCCGGCCAAGTATCTGGAGACAATGCTGTGGACCCATCGCGAGCGCATGGCCTTCCCGGTGGTCGATAGCCTTGTGTTCGAACGCGAACGTTCGGTTGTGAAGGAGGAACTGCGCCAGCGCGTGCTCGCGCCTCCCTATGGTCGGCTGCAGCGCTTTGTTACGGCGGAAAACGCCTTCGACGTCCTGCCGATGCGTAGGCCGGGGATCGGCAGCATCGAAGATCTGGATTCGGCCACGCTCGACGATGCTCGCGCCTTCCATCAAGCTTACTATGGGCCGGACACGGCGACCTTGATCGTTGCAGGCAATTTCGAGCTCGAAAACCTGCGCGCGCTCGTCGATCGCTATTTCGCCGATATCCCGCGCCGGGCCAATCCGGTGAGCCTGGAGATCGAGGGAGAGGAGCCGGTGCGGACCGTTCCCCGCACGGTCAATGCGACTGCGCCCAACGTTCCGCTTCCCGTCGTGGGCAGCCTGTGGAAGGCGCCGGCGGTTACCCACCCTGATGCGGCCGCGATCGAAGTATTGGGTGCCATCCTCTCGCGCGGCGACAACAGCCGCATGCACGAAGCGCTGGTGCGCAGCGGCATGGCGGTCAACGCGTCGCATGGCGAACAGATGTCCGAAGACGGCGGCTTCATCAGTTCATCCGTAGTGCTCAGCCCTACTGCGTCGCTCACCGATGCGCAGGCAGCTCTCGACCGCGTTATCGACCGGGTCCGCAGCGAACCTGTAAGCGAGGCCGAACTGCGCGAAGCCAAGAACGAGATTTTCGCTTCCGCCCTGTCGTCGCGCCAGACCGCGCAAGGCCGCGCCTTTGAACTGGGCGAGGCGCTGGTCTCGACCGGCGATCCCGATGCGGCGGACAAAAGGCTTGCGGCAATCGCCGCAGTGACGGTGGCTGACGTGCAGCGCGTAGCGCAAACATGGCTGCGGCCCGAAGGCAAGGTGACGATCACCTACACGTCCGGGAAGGATGATCCCTCCACCTATGCCAACCCCGCACCGATGCCCACTTTCTCCAGCGTCCCTCCCCCAAGCGGCGAACCGCTGGCCGTGCGACCCGAGGGCGAACGCGATGCTCCGCCGCCGCCAACCGCGGCGCCTAAGGTGGAGCGTGCACAATTCGTAGAGTCGACGCTGGCAAACGGCATCCCTCTGGTGAGCGCGCAAACGAGCAATGTTCCGATCGCGACAATCACACTGGTGTTTCCTGGCGGCAGCGCGACCGATCCCGCTGGAAAGGCCGGGCTGGCGGATATGGCAGCCACGGTTGCGGACAAGGGTACCGCCACTCGCAGTGCGACGGAGATCGCCGCCACGCTTGAATCGCTCGGTGCCCGCCTCGGCTTCAGTTCCAGCGAGGATGGCAGCTTTGTCAGCCTGACTGCGCCGACGGCAAATCTGAAGCAGGCCGGGGCGGTGCTGGTCGACATCTTGCAGAACGCGAGCTTTCCCGATGAGGAGTTCGAACGCGAACGCAAGCGCGTGCTCGATGGACTTTCCGCTACGCTGAAGAACCCCGGCGCGCTGGCCGATCTGGTCGCGGCCAGAGTGATGTATGCCGACGCTCCATATGGCCGCGTTGCAAATCCTGCGAGCATTCCAGCCATTACGCGCGACGACCTGGTCGCCCATCGGGAAGCCTATTGGCATCCCGGCACGGCACGGATCGTTGTCAGCGGAGGGCTTTCGGCGGAAGACGCCAAGTCGCTTGCCGATAGTCTTTTTGGAAGCTGGACCTCGAGCCGGCCCTTGCCGGTTGCGATTGCCGATCCGGCCGGCGCCGCTCCGGCGCCGCGTACCGTAGTGATCGACATGCCCGACGCGGGCCAGGCCGCAGTGGTAGCGGGGGTTCGCGCCCTTTCGCGCAACAATCCCGACTTCTACAAAATGTGGCTGGCCAACACGGTGCTCGGATCGGGCAGCAATGGCCGGTTGTTCGAGGAAGTTCGAACCAAACGCGCGCTGAGCTATGGCGCATACAGTGCGCTCGGCACACGCGCCGATGACGCCACGCTGACCGCACAGGCGCAAACCAAGAATGAAACCGCCGATGAAGTGGCGGCCGTGTTCTTCGAACAGTTTGCACGACTGGGCGCGGAATCGCTCGATGAAGACACGTTGCAGAAGCGCCGGTTGTTCCTTGGCGGAGCGCTCGCGCGAAGCCTTGAAACCAGCAATGGCTTCAACGGCCAGGTCGCAAGCCTGCTGCTCCGCGGACTGGCTCCGCAAGAGGCATTTGGTGTGGCTGAGCGGCTGGCGCAGGTCAGCCCGGCGGATGTTGCGCAGATGGCGCAGGCCTACCTTGCGCCCGACAATGCCTCGCTCGTGATCGTGGGCGATGCGCAATACTTCATCGATGACCTCAAGGCGCTGCGCGGCGATGTGGAAGTCGTTCCCTTCGACCAGCTCGACCTCGCGAGTGTGGACCTGCACAAGGCAGCAAGCGACGGGGAGTAATCTCGCAGCCGGTTATTCGGCCGCATCGGCCTCTTGCTCGCGTTCGGCCGCCTGGCGCGTCCACATCTCGGCATAGAGGCCGCCCCGCGCCAGCAACTCGCTGTGTCGTCCGGCCTCGGCCAGCTTGCCCTGGTCGAGCACGAGGATCCGGTCTGCATCGGCGATGGTGGACAGCCGGTGCGCAATCGCGATGGTGGTGCGGTTTCGCGATACGCGCCGCAGGGTTGCGAGAATGTCCTGCTCGGTTCTCGAATCGAGCGCGCTGGTTGCTTCGTCGAGCAGCAGGATCGGCGGGTTCTTGACCAGCGTTCGCGCAATCGCGACGCGTTGCTTTTCGCCCCCTGAAAGCTTGAGGCCGCGCTCGCCCACTTCGGTCTCGAAGCCCTGCGGCAATTGCTCGATGAATGGCAGGATCGCCGCATCCCGCGCCGCATTGATTGCGTCCGCCTCGGTCGCTGCGCTGCTGCCATAAGCGATATTGTAGCCGATCGTGTCGTTGAACAGCACGCTGTCCTGGGGGACGATGCCGATCGCTGCGCGCAGGCTCTCTTGCGTCACTCCGGCAATGTCCTGTCCGTCGATCAGGATGCGGCCTGCTTGCGGGTCGTAGAAACGGAACAGCAGCCTCGCGATGGTGCTTTTGCCTGCCCCGGAAGGGCCGACGATCGCGACATGCGAACCGGCGGCAACTTCGAAGCTCAGGCCTTTCAGGATCGTGCGATCGGATTCGTAGCCGAACACCACATGGTCGAAGGTGATATGCGGGCGGTGCACCACCAGCGCAGGGGCGTCCGGCCGATCTTTCACCTCGACTGCGGTGTCCATCAATTTGAACATCGCGCCCATGTCGACGAGGCCTTGCCGGATCGAACGGTAGACAAAGCCGAGCATGTCGAGTGGGCGGAAGAGCTGGATAAGATAGGTGTTGACCAGGACCAGGTCGCCGACTGTCAGCATGCCTTTGCTCCAGCCCCACACCGTATAGGCCATCGCGCCCGCCATCAGGATATTCGTTATGAGCGACTGGCTGATGTTAAGGAGGCCGAGCGAATTCTCGGACTTGATTGCTGCCTCGGC
Source organism: Altererythrobacter litoralis (assembly GCF_036324225.1). NCBI lineage: Bacteria > Pseudomonadati > Pseudomonadota > Alphaproteobacteria > Sphingomonadales > Erythrobacteraceae > Altererythrobacter > Altererythrobacter litoralis. The sequence continues at coordinate 18,203 of NZ_JAZDQV010000003.1, read as the reverse complement.
ATAGGCGCCGGCGGCCTGGCTATACCGGGCCTGCTCGCGCGCTTCGGCGCCGAAGTATTTCACAGTCTCGTAATTGAGCAGCGAATCGACGGCTCGGTGCAGCGCCTTGCCGTCGAGATCGTTCATCTCGCGCCTCAACTGAGTGCGCCATTCGGTGATCCAGCGCGTCACCGCAATATATACGACGACTGTGGCCCCGGTCGCAGCGACCAGTTCCCAACCGAAATTGATATAGAAGATCACGCCCACTGCGACCAATTCGATTGCGGTGGGCGCGATGTTGAACAGCAGGAAGAACAGCATCGTGTCGATGCTCTTGGTCCCGCGTTCGATGACCTTGGTGACTTCGCCGGTGCGGCGCGAAAGATGGAAGCGCAGCGACAGGCTGTGCAACCTGCGGAACACATCCTGTGCAAGATGCAGCGTGGCTTGCTGGCCCACTCGCTCGAAGGCGATGTTCCTCAGATTGTCGAACGCGACGCCAGTGAAGCGGCCCAGTCCATAGGCCAGCACCAGTGCAAGCGCGACCATCGGGCCGCCATTGGCAGGGGTCGCCATCGCGTCGACCGCGTATTTATATGCGAAAGGCAGGGCGAGAGTGACGGCCTTCGCTGCGAGCACGAAAGCCATCGCCGCGACTATGCGACGCCTCAGCGAAGGGGCGTCGCGTGGCCACAGATACGGCAGGAAGCGCCGCATCGTT
>NZ_JAZDQV010000003.1:0-12500 GCF_036324225.1 Altererythrobacter litoralis | reverse complement strand
AACAGCCCTAACCTACAGCTAAGGTCCCCAAGTCATCACTAAGTGGGAAAGCATGTGGGAATCCCAAAACAACCAGGAGGTTGGCTTAGAAGCAGCCATCCTTTAAAGAAAGCGTAACAGCTCACTGGTCTAAATAAGGGTTCCTGCGGCGAAGATGTATCGGGGCTAAAGTGATGCACCGAAGCTTAGGGTTCAGTCTTATGACTGAGCGGTAGCGGAGCGTTCCGTAGGTGGTTGAAGCCGAAGGGTAACCGACGGTGGACATATCGGAAGTGCGAATGCTGACATGAGTAGCGACAAAGAGGGTGAGATGCCCTCTCGCCGAAAGACCAAGGGTTCCTGCGCAACGCTAATCGGCGCAGGGTGAGCCGGCCCCTAAGACGAGCCCGAAGGGGGTAGTCGATGGGAACCACGTTAATATTCGTGGGCCTGGAGATGTGTGACGGATCGCGGAAGTTGTGTGTCCTTATTGGATTGGACATGCAGCCAAGTGGTTCCAGGAAATAGCCTCTCCGTATAGACCGTACCCGAAACCGACACAGGTGGTCAGGTAGAGTATACCAAGGCGCTTGAGAGAAGTATCCTGAAGGAACTCGGCAAATTGCCTCCGTACCTTCGGAAGAAGGAGGCCCCATCTTAAGGCAACTTTTGGTGGGGGGCACAGGCCAGGGGGTAGCGACTGTTTAGCAAAAACACAGGACTCTGCTAAGTCGGCTTCAAGACGACGTATAGGGTCTGACGCCTGCCCGGTGCTGGAAGGTTAAGAGGAGGAGTGCAAGCTCCGAATTGAAGCCCCAGTAAACGGCGGCCGTAACTATAACGGTCCTAAGGTAGCGAAATTCCTTGTCGGGTAAGTTCCGACCTGCACGAATGGCGTAACGACTTCCCCACTGTCTCCAGGATATGCTCAGCGAAATTGAATTCTCCGTGAAGATGCGGAGTACCCGCGGTTAGACGGAAAGACCCCGTGCACCTTTACTGCAGCTTCAGAGTGGCATTAGGAAAGAGTTGTGTAGCATAGGTGGGAGGCTTTGAAGCGACGGCGCCAGCTGTCTTGGAGCCATAGGTGAAATACCACCCTGCTGTTTTCTGATGTCTAACTAACTACCGTTATCCGGTAGTAGGACCCTCTGTGGCGGGTAGTTTGACTGGGGCGGTCGCCTCCTAAAGAGTAACGGAGGCGCGCGATGGTAGGCTCAGGCCGGTTGGAAACCGGCTGTTAGAGTGCAATGGCATAAGCCTGCCTGACTGCGAGACTGACGAGTCGAGCAGAGACGAAAGTCGGTCATAGTGATCCGGTGGTCCCTCGTGGAAGGGCCATCGCTCAACGGATAAAAGGTACGCCGGGGATAACAGGCTGATGATTCCCAAGAGCTCATATCGACGGAATCGTTTGGCACCTCGATGTCGGCTCATCACATCCTGGGGCTGGAGCAGGTCCCAAGGGTTTGGCTGTTCGCCAATTAAAGTGGTACGTGAGCTGGGTTCAGAACGTCGCGAGACAGTTTGGTCCCTATCTGCCGTGGGCGTCGATACTTGAAAGGAGTTGCCCCTAGTACGAGAGGACCGGGGTGAACATGCCTCTGGTGTACCTGTCATCCTGCCAAGGGTGCCGCAGGGTAGCTATGCATGGACGGGATAACCGCTGAAAGCATCTAAGCGGGAAGCCTCCCTTAAGATAAGGTATCTTCGAACCGTCGTAGACCACGACGTTGATAGGCTGGGTGTGGAAGCGCAGTAATGCGTGGAGCTAACCAGTCCTAATAGTTCTGATCGCGCTTGATGAATCCCGCCATCAATGACAGCCCTGCAACGCAGGTTGGCATTGTGAGGAGGAACCTCAGTGCCAGATACGCCCAGAACACCCTTGAAAAAGGGGCATCGATTAAACCCGCATCCGCCTGCTTCATTGCTTGGTGGCCATAGCGCCTGTGACCCACCCGATCCCATCTCGAACTCGGCCGTGAAACCAGGTAGCGCCGATGGTACTAACGCTTAAGCGTTGGAAGAGTAGGTCGTCGCCAGGCATTGTAGCCGGCGGGTGCGCGGAAAAACCCATTCACAAGTCGAAGGGCTGACCCAAGAAGGGCGGCCCTTTTGGCGTCTCTACAGACGTCGATCTTAACGGTGCCGCGGGGTGGAGCAGTCCGGTAGCTCGTCAGGCTCATAACCTGAAGGTCGTTGGTTCAAATCCAACCCCCGCAACCATTACAGACATACCAACGCCGCCTTCCCTCCCGGAGGCGGCGTTTGTCGTTTTGGCACCCTGTGCCATGGCGCACAGGAGTCTTCCGCAGGGCCGCATTGGTCGGCCCGCGCCGTGGCAGATCGGTGACTTGCCGACCCGCGCTAGATCCCTTTTGGAGAGTCGGTAATGTGTCGTCTCAACCTGTGCCTTCAAGATACGAAGGCCTGGTGATCTGATTGGCTGGGCATGATCTCGCGGCTACGAGCGCAACGGAGCACTTCGGACTACGCCGTCCGCCTGTAGCTATTACCATGCGAGTGAAGGCGTACGGTTGCCGCTAAATTACTGACCGGCATACGAAAAGGGGCCGCAATGGATGCGACCCCTCCGAGCTTTACAATGATGTGCGGTCATGACCCGGCCTGCGCCCAACGCAGGCCGCGACAGGACTAGGCGCTGCGGACCTTTGCGAGGAAGTCATGCACCTGCTTGCGAAGGGTCGAAGCCTGTTCCTCGAGGTCGGTCGCAGACGATAGCACCTGAGACGCGGCCGCGCCGGTAGACAACGAAAGTTCGCGCACATCCTCGATATGGCTTGAAACTGCATCGATGGCACGTGCGGCCATGTCGATGCTCCGCGCCAGATCCTGGCCTGCAACCGACTGCTGGTCGACTGCCGATGCGATCGAAACGGCGGTGGCTTCGAGCAATTCGCGGGTTTCTTCAATGAAATCCGCCAGCAAGTCGTCCATCACTTCAGCCCTCGGCTCCGGCCCAATCACCGAACTCTATGAGGGAAGATGGTTAACGAAGCGTCACCGGCCCATGTGCTGCAGGGCAAGCGGGTGATGGCGATCTACGCCAGCAGCGCGGCTTGTGCGGCGCCGTGTCGCATGCGATAGGCGGCGCTCAGACCCTGTGCGCAAAGGAGCCCGCACGTTCATGCCGCGCATGACTGTCAACGACCGTCCGCTCGAATTCGACATGGACCCGCAGACCCCGCTGCTTTGGGCGCTGCGCGATGCGGCCAATCTTACCGGCACCAAATATGGCTGCGGCAATGGCGACTGCGGCGCTTGCATGGTGCTGGTCGATGGCGCTGCGCTGCGGTCCTGCCTTGTGACGATAGCCGAGGCCGAAGGGCGCTTCGTCACCACGATCGAAGGCTTGTCGCGCGATCGTTCGCATCCGGTCCAGCAGGCGCTGGTAGCGGAGCAGGCGATCCAGTGTGGCTTTTGCACCCCCGGCATCGCCATCGCCGCGGCTGCATTGCTGCGCAGTAATGCCAATCCCAGCGAGGCCGAGATCAAGGCGGCGATCCCCAATCTCTGCCGTTGTGGCGTTTATCCGCGGCTGGTGCGGGCGATCCAGCGTGCCGGACGTGTGGCGCAGCGGCTAGAAACGATAAGCGCCGCGCCGCCACCCGGAATCAGCACCGAAGATGCGGCGCGCGAAGTGCCGGCACTGCGTCCGGCACCCGCGCCAGAAGGCGAGTAGTCCCTTAGAGTTTCACCCGCACGCCAAGCCGTGCGCTTAGCGGCTTACCCGGCTGGATGTTGTTGTCTCCATGCGCGCTGGGGAAGTAACTGGCGTCGAACAGGTTTTCGACATTGACCTGCAGCGAAAGCCGCTCGTTCACCGCGTAATAGGCTGCGGCATCGACGCGGACATAGTCAGGCAAAGTCACCGCATTGCTGAAGCTAGTGAATTGCTCGTCCTGGTAGATCACGCCAAGGCCCAGGCCGAACTGCTCCGAGAAATCGTAGCGTGTCCAGGCGCTGAAATGGTGTTTTGGCAATTGCTGGAGCCGCAATCCTTCCGCGCCGAAGCTGCTCGTGCTGGTGATCTCGCCATCGAGATAGGTGTAGCCGATGTTGGCTTGCCATGCGGGAGTGATTTCGCCGACGAGGTTGAACTCGAGCCCACGGATGCGGCTTTCGCCGACCAGCGCGACAAGCGTTGGGTCCTGCGGATCGGGGCCCTTGGTGTTGGTCCGCTCGAGTTGGAACAGGGCGGCGGTCACGAACAGCTTGTCGCTGGGCACCCATTTCGCGCCGATTTCATAATTCGTGAATTTCTCGGGAGCGAAGGCTGAGTCGCCTGGCGAGAGGAGGAAGAACTGGTCGCCAGCCTGCGGCAGGAAGCTGGTGGCATAGCTGGCATAGAGTGACAGTCGCGGGTTGGGCTTCACCATCAGGCCAAAGCGCGGGCTGGCTTTCTCGTCCACCCGGTCGCCGCGATTGCCATTGAGCTGTTCGATCGTCTGGAGGTCGAACCGGTCCCAGCGCAGGCCGGCGATCAGCTGGAAATGTTCGCCGATGTCGATCTGGTCCTGGACATAGCCTGAAAGGACTTCGAGCTCGCTGTCGCGGTCACGCACCGGGCCGGTCAGACTGATCGCCGGGAAGGTGAAGATGTCGGTCAGCGCAGTGGTGAAGCGGCTGGTGGTGCCACCCGTGCCATTGGCAAACAGCACGTTGCTGCGGCCATTGTTCGAATCCTGCCAGCTGGCTTCAACCCCAGCCAGGATCATGTGCTGAATTGCGCCGGTGTCCAGCTCCCACACCAGGTTCGCTTGCGCGATCCAGTTCTGGCGGGTCTGGGTGTCGCGATAGCCAGAGAATTGCACGTCCGCCCCGCCATTGCGCAAGCCGTCGGGCACGACGTTCTGGTAGGCCTTGTCATAATCCGCAAATTGCAGCGTGGCGTTGGCGGTAAGATTGCCCGAGAATTCATGGTCGATCCGCGCGTGGGCAATGTGCACCTTGGAATCGGTGTCGTTGAAATCCGCATCGCCGAACAGCGTATCGCGGAAGCCGCGCAAAGGGCGGCTGCCGTCGGCAGGATTGCCGCGGTCAACCAACCGCCTGTCTTCATCGTGGGAATAGGTCGCAGTCAGGCGGGTCGCCTCGCCCAGGTCAACCGTGACGGTGGGCGAAATGCCGATGAAATGGCCGCTGTAGAAATCGCGGTTGCTGTCGAATTCCTCATAGGTGGCATTGAGGCGAGCTGCAGCGACGCCGGACAGCGTGGTGTTGACGTCACCCGAAAGCGAGAAGGCGCCGAAAGTGTCGACCGATGCGTCGACTTCGGCTTCGAACCCGTTGATGCGCGCGGTCTTGCTGACGCGGTTGACCACGCCGCCGCCGCCACCACGGCCGAAAATCAGGGCATTCGCGCCTTTGAGCACTTCGACCCGTTCGACATTGTAGAGCGAGCGATAATATTGCGCGTCGTCGCGCAGGCCATCAAGATAGAAGTCTGCGGTGGTTTCCTGGCCTCGGATGAAAATTTCGTCGCGGTGGCCTTCGCCGGTCTCGATGCTGATGCCGGGCACATAGCGCAGCGCGTCACCCAACTGGCGGATCGACTGGTCCTCAAGCTGGTCCTCGGTGATGAAAGTGATCGTCTGCGGAACGTCGATCACCGGGGTGGGTGTCTTGGTCCCGCTCGACCCGTCATCCTCGGCATAGCCTTCGCCCTGGCCGGTCACGATGATGCCATCTGGCAAATATTGCCGGTCCTGCTCGGCCGCATCGGCGCCTGCTGCGGCGAATGCGGGGCTTGCCTGGGCCACGAAGAATGCGGCGCCGGCGAGCAGCCGGCCTTTGCTGATGGATGTCATCCTTGGTCCTATGTTTCGACTCAATTGCTGCTGGATTGATCGCTATTGATAATTAGTCGCAAAAGCAACAGGCAAAGTGAACTTGCCGCAATTTTCTTGAATCGCTAGGGCGCGCAGGCATGAAATCGCCCGCTTGAAGAAGCCGGGCCGAACACGAGGATCTGCGCATGAAGGCAACAATCTGGCACAATCCCAATTGCGGCACGTCGCGAAAGACGCTGGCGATTCTTGAGGAAGCCGGAGTTGACCTGACCGTGGTCGAATATCTCAAGAACCCGCCGACTGCTGGCAAACTGGCGCAGCTCTATCGCGATGCCGGGATCACGCCGCAGAAGGGGTTGCGCCTGCGCGGGACCGACGCAGCCGAGCGAGGGCTGCCCGATGCCGACGATGAGACGGTACTGGCGGCGATGGCGGCCGAGCCGATCCTGATCGAACGCCCTCTGGTCGAAACCGAAAAGGGCGTGCGACTGTGCCGTCCGCAAGAGGTAGTGCGCGAAATTCTCTGACGAACGAGATCAGTGCCGGTTGATGATCAGGTCGGCATCATGGGTCAGTTTGCGCCACGCAAGTACATAGACTGCCGCGCAAAGCGTGCAGATCGCAGCAAAGCCAATCACGGGGTGGTGGCCATAGAGCCAGACCCCGATCGCAGGAGCGAAAATATAGGCAGCGCCGTTTACCGAGGCGACCATGCCACTAACCTGGCCTTGCTCGCGCCGGGTCACGGCCAGCGAGGCGCCGGAAGTGAAGCCGGGGCGATAGAGCCCGAAGCCGAGTGAGGCGATGGCAAAGCCCAAGGCGATCGAGTGAAGATCGTTGGAGACGGCGAAAGTGACGGTGCCGAGCGCAGCGAGCGCCATCCCCCACATGGTCGATCCGCGCGGCCCGAGCTTCAGCATCGGGATGAGGCCCCATTGCGCCAGCAGGGTTGCAATCGCGCCAGACATCAAGACAAGCCCGATCGGCCCGGCACCTGCGCCTGGGTCGCCGCGCAGCCCAAGCCGGTCAAGGATGAAGAAGCCGATGATACCGAGGGTCGCAGCCTGCGCATGGCCGCCCAGAAGCCCCGAGATCAGCCAAGGACGAAGCCTTTCGTCCTTCCACTTCAGGTGCGGAATGTCGTCAGGCTCGTGTAGCACGGAGCCGCCTGCATCGGCGGGCGTGTCGTCGCTTTCGTCCTCTCCGGTTAGCGAGGAATTGGAGCTGGCGCTAAAGGGAGCCGTAACCACCACGCCGCGTGCGGCATAGCTTGGCGCATCGTTGGGCAGGCGCAGCCGGACTGCAACCAGCACAAGCGCTGCGATCATTGCAAAGGCGAAGAATGGGCCGATAAGCCCGGTCCTCGGGAAAACAAGCAGCGGCGCGAGCGCCGGGCCAATGACTGTCCCGAGCCCGAAGCTCGACGCGATCAAAGCAAGTGCCTGTGTGCGCTCGGCGCGCGGTGTGCGGCTGGCGACATAGGCCTGTACCGCAGGCGGCGCGGCCGAGCCGAAGCCGCCGTAGAGGCTTCGCGCAGCGGCGAAGAATATCAACGTCGCGCTCGCCGAAATGAAGCCCGCAAGGCCGAACCACAGCACCATGCCGCACAGCGCCATTGAGGAAATGAAGCCGAGCAGGCCGACCGCCATCATCGACTTGCGACCGCGCCGGTCGGACCGGCGCGCCCAAAGCGGTGCGCAGATAACCCACAGCAGGGCGGACCATGTGTAGGCGAGGCTGATCCAAACGTCGGCGACGCCCAGCGCGGTGCCGATCGACGGCATGACCGATTGCATTGCGGTGTTACCCGCTGCCGTCACCAGCATCACCGAGAACAACAGCACCATCCGCTCGCGCGAAATGCGCGCCGGGGCCTTGGCTGGCGAGGCAGTGGTGGTGGTCGCAGGATCGAAGTCAGCCATGGTTCGACAAGCGCTACGCCAGCGGCGTCAAGCTTGCAATGCGCGGCCGCATCTGCGAGGTCGCGCGCTAGACGGCTGCGAGCGAGAGTGCGGAAGCTATATGAATTCCAAAGGAGTTGCCATCGACCTGCGGCGGCGGCTGCGTGACCGGCTGGCGCTCTATGCAGGGCAATGGGCCGTATTCTTCCGGGGATTTGTAGAGCATCCGCGCATGGTCGGCTCGATTATCCCGTCCTCGCGCTTCACCGTGCAGCGCATGCTGGAACCGGTTGACTGGCGCGATTGCCGCCTGTTTGTGGAATATGGTCCGGGCATTGGAACATTCTGCCGCCCGGTGCTTGAGCGGTTGAGCGGGGATGCCACGCTTATCGTGATCGACACCAATCCGCTTTATATCGATTATTTGCAGCGCACGATCCGCGACAAGCGTTTCCACGCAGTGCTGGGTTCGGCAGCCGATGTCGAACAGATCATCCGCGAGCGTGGCTTCGAGCAGGCAGACTACATCCTGTCGGGCCTGCCGTTCTCGACCTTGCCGGCAGGCGTTGCCCCGGCGATCGGGGGCGCCACCCATCGCGCCTTGCGTCCGGGCGGCGGTTTCCTGGTCTACCAGTTCACCGCCGCATGTCTTGACTACATGCGCCCGCATTTTCCGCGCATCGACAGCGGATTTGAATGGCTAAATATCCTCCCCTGCAAGCTGTTCTGGGCATGGAAAGCGGAGGCGGGCGAGGACTGAGCTCGGCAGCCTTCGCTCGGCGCGGAGCACTTATTCGATAATCTCGGCGCGTTGCTCTGGGCGGTCACCGGCAAGCTGGTGATGCACTCCGGCGAGCACTGCGAAGAAAATCACAACGAACCCGGCGCTGATCGCGCTGCTGACCACCGCATTGCCGATCTTCTCGACTTCTCCGCCCATGGCTGCGAAAACGACGCCGAATATCATCGAGACCAGCGCGAAGATGACGACGGTTGCGATGAACAGGAGCATGAAAAACAGGAACAGTCGTAGGCTGTTGCCCTTGGTCAACTTCCACGAGCGCGCCAGTGCGCCGAGCGGATTGAGGATCCGGTCGATTGCGATCGCAGGCATGATCAATGAGAATTTGATCGCGAGATAGACTACGATTGGCATCACAAGGAAAATGGCCAGCGGGCTGGTCACCAGAGCGAGGCCAACCGGGATCGCGATCGCGAATGCCACCAGCAAGTTGGTCACGAAGTATGATGGGAAGGAAACAACGCCTGCCTTGATTGCTTCGCCCACAGTTGGCCTTGCGCGATCGGTCAACAGCGTCAACAGCGCCAACGTACCGATCGCTTGCGCCACACCCGAAAGCAGGATTGCCCACCAGTAATCTGCATAAAGGCTCATCACGGCCGCCATCATCGCTTCGCTATCGCCCGATTCAGCCATCGGCATCGCAGCCGCCTGCGGCATGATCAGCGAGATAGCAAAGGATGGCAGGAAGAAGAAAACCCCAGCGACTACAAGCACGACATCGCGGTTGCGCCCGATCAGTGAGGTGGCCGTGTTCCATGCCGCGCCCATATCCAGCTTCATGACTGCTTCTCCCCGGTCGATGCGCGAAAATCGCGCTCCCCCCTTGATAAGCGAGGCGAATGTCCCCACGCAATCGGCGATGGATCCGCAAACCACAGAAGCGATCGAATGGCGCCACGAAAAGCGGCAAGTTCCCTATCGTGAGGCGCTGGCCGAAATGGAGCGTCGCAACGCTGCGATCGCCGCGGGCGAGGCGCGCGAGCTGGTGTGGCTGCTTGAGCATCCGCCGGTCTACACAGCAGGAACCAGCGCAGCTGCCGACGAGCTGCTCGATCCGCGCTTCGAAGTGGTCGAGGCAGGGCGGGGCGGGCGCTACACCTATCACGGTCCAGGCCAGCGGGTGGGCTATGTGCTGCTCGACCTGACGAAGCGCGGCAAGGATGTGCGGTGCTTCGTCCACGGTCTCGAACAATGGGTCATTGCGACGCTCGCTACCTTCGGAGTGGAAGGCTGGGCGGTCGATGGCCGCGTCGGCATATGGACACGAGATATCGACGGGAGAGAAGCCAAGATCGGCGCGATCGGCGTACGCGTGCGCCGCTGGGTCACGATGCACGGATTCTCGGTCAATCTCGATCCGGACCTGTCCCACTTCACTGGCATCGTGCCGTGCGGGATTGAAGAGTTCGGTGTCACGAGCCTCAAGCGGTTGGGGCTCGACATTTCGCAAAAGGAGTGGGACGAGGCGCTGATTGCCAAGGCCCACGGTTTCCTCGAACATCTGGCCAGAGCAAGCGGGAGACATTCATGCGAGGCCTGAGAATTGCCATCCTGCCAGCCACGCTCGCTTTGGCCGGTTGCGGCGGGCAGACGCCCGAACGGGGCGACGATGCGCGCGAAGCCGAAGGCGAAGTGCTGGGCGGTTCGATCAGCGACGAGATGCTGCCGCTCGACCAGCTCCGCTCGCAATCGCCCGTTCTGCGCGCAGCGCGCGCCGAGCAGGAAGGCGAAGCCGGTGAAGAAGGCGAAACGACCGATGTAGACGGCGAAGCTGCGGCCGAACCGGCCCCGGCAGGCGAGGAACCGCCCGCCGGATAGCCGGCTCTGCCGCGAGAGCGATCAGGCCGCGGCCTGCTCTTCCGCCAGTGTCGGGTAATCCACGTAGCCCGCTTCCCCGGGGAAGTACCAGCTCTTGGGCACATCCTTGTTGGGGTTCCAGTGCGCGCCCACGCGAATGCGTTCGGCGAGGTCCGGGTTCGAGATGTAGGGCCGCCCGAAGCTCACCGCATCGCACTTGCCTGAGCTTACGTCCGTATCGGCCTCCGCAGCGGTGTAATCGCTATTGAGCACCAGCGGGCCCAAATAGATCTCGCGGATCATCGGGCTTTGCTTGGGGACGTCGGTCTGACCGAAAGTGCCTTCCGGGCCGGGCTCGCGCAGTTCGACGAAGGCGAGGCCAAGATCTTCGCACACCTTCGCCGCAGCAGCGAATGTCACCGACGGGTTGCTGTCGTCGCAGCCCTGAGATTCGCCGTTTGGCGACAGGCGAATGCCGACGCGGTCAGCGCCCCAGACGTCGACCAGCGCTTCAAGCACTTCGCGCATGAAGCGGGTGCGGTTTTCGGGTGAACCGCCATATTCATCGTCGCGGAAATTGGTGCCGTCGCGCAGGAACTGGTCGACGAGGTACCCGTTCGCGCCGTGGAGTTGCACCCCGTCGAACCCGGCAAGTTTGGCGTTTGCGGCAGCGCGACGATAGTCGCCCACAGTACGCTTGATGTCCTCAAGCGTCATCGCGCGGGCGGGCTGGTAGTCCTGACGCCCGACAGGGGTGTGCGCATGGCCGGGCGCGCAAGTTGCGCTGGCCGAGAAAGGCGGTTCGCCGTCGAGGAAATAGGGGTGGACGATGCGGCCCATGTGCCACAGCTGCATCACGATCAGCCCGCCTTCTTCGTGGACGGCCTCGGTCGAAGCTTTCCATGCTTCGGCCTGCTCTTCGCTCCAGATACCCGGGGCGGAGGGCCAACCCAGCCCTTCGCGGCTGATTCCGGTCGCTTCGCTGATGATCAGCCCCGCTCCGGCTCGCTGGCGGTAATATGTTGCCATCAATTCATTGGGGACGAACATCGGTTCTGCCGCGCGACCGCGCGTGAGCGGTGCCATGAAGATCCGGTTCTTCGCTTCAAGTGCGCCCATCTTGAGCGGCTGGAAGAGAGCGTCGTGCAAGGGAATTGTCCTTTCCTGTCCGAACTATTCGGCTTCGCACTTGGGGATTTCAGGGCTACGGCGCAACCATGGAAAAAGAGGGGGGCATGGAAGAAACTCTTGCCCAGCCGCGCGGCTGGTTGCTGCTGCTCACCCTTCTGGCTGGCAATGTCGCTTTGGCGCTTGGTCCATGGGCAGTGCGGCTGGCTGACAGCGGCCCGGTGAGCGCGGCGTTCTGGCGCCTGTTCCTGGCGCTGCCTGTGCTGGTCGTTCTGGCGCGCAGCACGGGCCAGTCGCTGACCGGTATCCCGCGCCGCACACTCTTCTTCGTCGCGATCGGCTCAATTGCTTTCGCGCTCGACCTCGCCAGCTGGCACATTGGGATCGGAATGACCCGGCTCGGCAATGCCACGCTGTTCGGCAATGCGGGTTCGATCGTGCTGCTGTTCTGGGGGTTCATCATCGCGCGCCACTTGCCGCGCGGAATGGAATGGCTCGCAATCCTGTTCGCACTGGGCGGCGCGGCTATCCTCATGGGGCGCAGCCTAGAGATTTCCGCCGCGACGCTGGTGGGTGACCTGTTCTGCCTCGCGGCGGGCCTCTCCTACGCGATTTACCTGCTTACACTGCAAGGTGCGCGACGGGGGATCGGCGCGTGGAGCCTGCTGGTGTGGGTTAGCATCTTCGCCTGCCCCGTGCTGCTGGTGCTCGCGCTGGCGCTGGGGGAGCCGGTGTTACCGGGCAGCCAGGGCGGCGGCTGGGGTCCGCTGATCGCGCTCTCAGCGCTCAGCCAGCTGGTGGGGCAAGGCCTGCTGGTGTTCGCCTTGCGCCATTTCACTCCACTCGTGATCGGGCTCGCATTGCTAACCCAGCCGGCGGTCGCGGCGCTCTATGGCTACGGCGTGTTCGGCGAAGTGCTGACGCCGCTCGACATCGTCGGAATGATGTTGCTCGGGGGGGCGCTGGTGCTGGCCCGCGGAAACAGGCCTGCAACCAGCTAGGCTCAGGACTCATTGCGGCAGCCAGAAGATGACGGTTGCGGCGATGCAGATGGCGGACATGAACGTGTGGGCG